>JAFGOU010000111.1 GCA_016926315.1 Chitinispirillaceae bacterium | reverse complement strand
GTACCCTTCGGGAAACGCGTCGTACCCTTTGAGCAGGCAGTAGGTCGCGTAGCCGAACGGAAGACCGAATTTCACGAAGTCGCCGGCATCGTACCAGCCGCCGTCGAGCGCGGTGCCTGAATAGGCGTCATTGGCATGCGGATAGGGAGTGGTGGTATAGAAAGGGTTGTACGGGCTGCCGGTTTTTGTTCCCGCGCGCTGATACCCGTAGAACCTGATCGCCGCGGCATGCAGGGAGTCGATGGTCACGGCCGCGACTTCATAAAGCGGCGCCAGGAGAAACAGTGCGGCGAATACCAGACTTGACTTTTTCATGGGCTATGGGATCCTTGTCTACGTTGTTTGCTTTGTTTACACCTCACCCCACCTCCCCGAACCCGCGAGCGGGTTCACCCCTCCTCCCCTCTCCTGCCAGGAGAGGGGAGGAGGGGTCGGGATGTCACTGCAGGGTAAGGCGTGTTACCGCCTGATGCGACGCCGCGGCGGAATTTCCTGCGATTCTGACAAGATAGGTTCCCTTTGCCAGCCGGTCTTTACCGGTAATGGTGCACGAACTTCCGGACGCGGCTGTGGCGACGGCCCGTTTCTGCCCATTGACGTTGTAGATCTCCACGCCAATCGCGCCGGCCGGCAGCCCGCTTATGGTCACGGTAGTTCCCGAGACCGTGGCCTTGATGGCGCGGGTCGCGGCGGGTTTTGAGGCAACGGTCGAAATTCCTGAAAAAACGTCGTCCCATACGTTCGGGAACATGCCGGTAAACGCCATGTAGGAGAGTCCCGCGGTCGCCTGCTTGTAATAAAACTTGTCGTCGCTGTAGGTCGGGCTGCCGAACGAAGCATAGTCGCCCTGCATCTCGAGCAGTACCCGCTGCCTGAAAACGCCTTTCTTGAACGCCTGGTCGCTCGATCCGAGCGCACCGCACATCCAGAGACCGATCTCGTTGCAGCGCTGGGTCTCGGCAACGACCGCCCCGCCGTCATTGTACTGGCCCATTTGCGGAATGAGCGCTGCGGCGTTGGAATTCGTATACTGGGTCAGGGTGTTCTTGATATTATTGCAGTAGGTCACTGCCCTGGATTCGTTGAACCATAACGCGTCCATGGCAATGCGCCAGGGGGTGCGGATGCCGTCGGGTCCCATGCCGTAGGTTTTGCCGCCGTAGACCCCGCCGCTGGTCGTGCACCAGTCCGGCGCCTGACCCCTGCTATAGCGCGCCACCTTGGCGAGCACCTCATAGCAGCGGGTGATTACCGGCGTAAAGTCGATGTCAGTAACATTGTTGGCCCTGCAGTAGGAGTTGAACACCTTCATCCAGGCAGTGGCGTAATAGCTCGGGTTCTGGGGGCTTGATCCGCCCCAGTTGTCGCCGGCAAGCAGGTAGTTGGAGCCGTCGCACATTTTTGTCCTTATTGAGCGGATGATTTCAAGCGCGCGGGTTTTATAGACGGGATTGGAAAACGAAGCCCAGTATCCCCTGCTGACAAGCTTGTCCGCAAAGACGAGCGAAAGGCCGATGTCCAGGTCAGCGTCGGTAGCCGCGCCCTGTCCCCTGCACCCGCCGTTCCAGTCCCAGCAGAAATAGGACTTGGTGGTCGTGTTCCACATATAGGTATTGGCTGCCTGGAAGATCCGGTTGAAGGTTGTCTGGTCGTTGTTCAGGACCGCCAGCAGCAAGCCATACCCCTGCCCCTCAGATACCGCCTCATTGGTGCCGACCACCTGGTTGCCGTCCCACCTTGAATGGTTGACCAGACCGTTGGACATGATGAAGGTCGATTTGAAAAAATTCCATTTGGTGGTCATTTTGTCTTTAAAATAGTTGGGATTGTTGGTCACCATGAGGGTGATGTCATCGGCATAGGATGCGGTATAGTTATATTTTGCCGGCTGCGGATAGGGGAGATTCCAGGCAGCGAAAAGAGCAGTACAGGAGAAAAAAAGGGTAGTCACAGCTATCCTGAGCACGTCATTTTTCATGGTAATAACCTTTCTGAGATTGTCGGTACCGGGTCTGGTCTGCAGGAACCCTCAATTATTAGTGTATAAAACAACGACGACGTTAATGGGAATACACCATTTTTCCGCTGGTAACAGCTTGATGTTCATGGCTGTTCCAGTAAAGCGCATAAGTCAGCTTATGCTGCATTTTATGCTGTTTTCCATTAAAATTAGTGGAAAAAACCCCCCTTTCTGTTCATAGATAAACAAATTTTAAGGAAAAGGCAGGGGAAATACAGGAGCAGGGGGTGGATGCGCTGAATAAACAATACCGGGATAGAGTGCCGTTGGGTGGTGGTGAGTTATTAGTAGGTGCCTGTCCGAAAAGCCCCCCCCCGAAAAGGCCCATATCGGCAAATTCAGTAAACTATTCCCTCGCATTTCCATACACCATCATTTTTAAACCTCGTGAACTATATCCAAAATCCTTACCACTAACATTATCAGGAAAAAAGATATCTCATTCTAATTCCTATATCCACAAAATATCCTTTCAGCGAAAGGGGAGTGAAATGTTGTACAATGCGCTTCAAAAAATGCTTGTCGGGGCGGCTGTTCTCTCGTTTGCCGCAATCAGCCCCGTTGCGGCCGCCGGTAATGTGTCGGTTCTTTCCGACCTGGAAAACGGCACCAATGAAAACGCCTACGGTCAGTACTGGTACGTGTACGACGATTCAAAAGACGGCGGAAATACCACCATCACCAACATGACCAAGAAACTCGATGGCACCTATGACTTCCTCCCCTCGGACGGCGGCAACACCGGAACAGGCGGCACGTCGGGCAAATGCGCCAAACTGGCGTTCCAACTCGGGACCACCAAGCCGAGCAACGCAAACGGCGATTCATGGGGGAATATGGTGGGTATGGGTACCATGCTCGCGGCAGAGAACGAATACATGAATCTCACCGGTGCGCAGGTAATCAAGTTCTGGGCAAAAGTCGAACGGCCGGCCGGTACTCCTGCCTCCGTCGATCTTCGCGTTGAAGTGTGTACCAAGCAGTTCGATCCGGGTAACACTCCGGGTGACTATGGGTATTACCATATCATTAAATCCATCGACGGGACGTGGAATCAATATCAAATTCCGCTCAGCTCGACCGATGCCGGTTTCGGCCGTCTGGTCCAGTGGGACTGGTCGGTTTCGGGCAGCGGCGCGGTTCCGTTTGATATCACCCAGATAGGCAAGGTCCAGTGGTGCATCTCCGAAGACGGCAATGTGAGCGCCTGGGCGGACGCTGCCGGCGTACTGTACATCGACGACGTCACCATCGAGCCCTTCACCCCGCACTTCTTTGACGAGATCGAGACGAACAAGCTCGGCGCGCCGGGAGCGACGGGACTTGTGGCGAACAATATGCTGTGCACGTTTGATGTGAATGTCAAAAATTCAGCGGGCTTTTACGGGTATTGCTACACCGACATCGATGCCAATCCTGTTCCCACGAGCGCATCCACCATTTCAGATGGCGCGACGCTGAATGACGTTACCCAGAAATACACACTCATTACGAGCGACGGCGGCGTGGGCGGCACCAAGTGCGCTTCCATCACTTTTGAGCTCGGCACCAACTTTTTGGACGGCACCAACACGGTCCAGCCGTTCGTGGGTATCGGCACCAACCTGGTTCTTACCGATGCCAATGGCGGAAGCATGGGGGAAGTATGCGACCTCAGCCAGGCAACGGCGATCTATTTCGATTACAAGCTCGAAAGTGACAATGTCAAGTTTCTTCAGTTTGAGTTCGGCACCGACCAGAGCTTTGGCAACCCGGGTGCGGTCTATTATGTAAAATGCCCGAACACGGGCGGCGAATGGAAAAGCGCCCGCGTTGAGTTTACCGCCACCCCGCCGGAACTCGTGTTGCCCAAGTGGGACGACGTAACCCAGCTTACGCTCGATAAAACCAAGTCAATGAAATTCCAGTGGAAGGCACAGGGCGCAGCACGCTCAACCGGTGTCCTTGCGATCGACAACGTTTACACTGTCGGCAAAGCGTGGGATCAGAAAGTCCTCCATACCGGCATGCGGGCAGCTTCAGTCCCGTTCCAGGTCAAACAGTACAACAACCTGGCCCAGGTCTCCTTTGCGCTTCCGCAGAACATCAACGGCGCGCGGGTGGACCTTGTTTCGGTCCAGGGCAAGGTGCTTGCCTCACAGAGCGTCAAGCGGGCCGGCATGAGCCAGTACCAAGTCGCCTTCCCGACCAGCCGTCTTGCCAATGGATCGTACTTTGTTAAAGTCAACTATGACAACAAGGACGTGAAGAGCTCGATGATTTCGATCCTCAAGTAAGCCGGAAGAAAAGAAGATTGAGGGAGAGGCCCTGTTCGAAAGAGCGGGGCCTTTTTTTGCTCCCTGCCTCCATGATATAATTTTCACCCATGAAACCAACTCTCTATCTTGAAACTTCGGTTATCAGCTACTTCTGCAGCAGGCTGAATCCGGGAATCGTTATACGGGCTCGTCAGCAACTTACCCGATTCTGGTGGAAAACACGAATTGGTGATTTTGACGTATACGTTTCCGATCTGGTCTACGAAGAAGCGCAACGCGGGGATAAAATGGCAGCCCAACGAAGGTTAGCCTCCATTGCCCGATTCAAGGTGATAGAGATTGATGATGACGTTCGCCAAATGTAAGCGCACGGTGAAGTGCATCTTTTGCTCGGTAGAAAAATGTGCGATATTTCTTCCGTTCAACCTTAGACCGGAGGATATATGG
>JAFGOU010000110.1 GCA_016926315.1 Chitinispirillaceae bacterium | reverse complement strand
TCTCGTTTGGGGAATATCGATAAAATGAACTCGGAACTGTCAAAGAACAACTATTTTAGACCCATTGGAATCAAACTAGAACCAAATTTTTTAAGACATTCTCTCCCCCCCATAAGAATTCCCAACCGAAACGCGTTGTTCCAGCCATACACGAGCTGTTGATTGAGAGACAAATGTGCATAAATCTTTAATCCCCGGGAAAGTATTTTATATGGTGAAACGGTACAACCAAATGTTTCACGTGAAACATCTATGAAATATGATGTCATTGTCGTAGGCGGAGGCCACGCAGGGATAGAGGCGGCATTTAGTGCTGCGAAAAAAAAGCTATTAATCCTTCTTATAACAAACAACCTTGACCTTATCGGTCAAATGTCATGCAACCCGTCTATTGGAGGTATTGCTAAGGGGAATATCGTCCGCGAAATCGATTCGTTTGGCGGATTAATGGCAAGACTTATAGATAAAACGGGTATTCAGTTCAGGATGCTTAATAAAAGCAAGGGGGCGGCTGTATGGGGAAACCGGGCACAGGCCGATAAGGTTCTTTATAGAACATATGCAAGAAAAGAACTTGAGAATAAGGGAAACATATTTCAGCTTCAGGGAATGGTAAAAAAGATACTGGTTAAAAGTGAAAAAGTGTGCGGCGTTGAAATGGAATCGGGAGAGAGGATTCATACGCACAGTATAATACTCGCAATGGGTACTTTCTTAAACAGCGTTATTCACATTGGAATGAATTCTTTTCCTGCAGGAAGAGCAGGAGAGCCGCCATCTCTTGGCTTGCTTGAATCAATTACCGAGCATGGAATTAAATGCGGGAGGTTAAAGACAGGAACCTCTCCAAGAATTGATGCAAGAACAGTGAACTATGGTATCCTGCAAATCCAGCATGGTGACAGTGAACCATGGCCATTTTCTTTTTCCACTACGGAAACCCTCTGCAACAAAGCGGTTTGCTGGATTGGAAAAAGTACTCCGGAAACCCACCGCATTATAAGGGAAAATCTCGATAGGTCACCTCTGTATACGGGTAAAATAAAGAGCATCGGACCACGATATTGTCCGTCCATTGAGGACAAGGTTGTTCGATTTGGAGACAGGGACGGTCATATACTATTTTTAGAACCCGAAAGCCAGGACAACAGAGAATTGTATTTAAACGGGCTTGCAACATCATTGCCATTTGATGTGCAGATAAAGATGGTGCAAAGCATTAATGGGCTTGAAAATGCAAAAATTTTAAGACCAGGATACGGGATAGAATATTCATACTTTCAGCCATTACAATTAAAAAACACACTTGAATCCCGGATAATAAAAAATCTCTATTTTGCAGGACAGATTAATGGAACCTCTGGGTACGAAGAAGCGGCCTGCCAAGGATTAGTAGCCGGGATAAATGCAGCACAGCGGATAATGGGCGAAGACGAGCTGATGCTGTCGCGCGATTCTTCGTATACGGGAGTGCTTATTGATGATTTGGTCTCTCGGGGGACAGAAGAACCGTACCGCATGTTTACTTCGAGGGCTGAACATCGTTTAAAGCTGAGGCAGGACAATTGTGATGAAAGGCTGATGCCGGTTGCATTTAAATTGGGATTTATTGCGTCGTCAGTCTATGAACAGAGGCAGCGGAAATGGGATATTCGAAACAAGGCACTAGAACAATTGCATTCGGTAAAAGTTGAACCCGGGGCATGGGAAGAGTTGTTTGAAGAAAAATTAAATCGTCCGATAAAAGCATACGATCTTTTGAAAAGACCATCAGTCAAACTAGATCAGGTGGTTCGCTGTTGCAGGCTAGAAATACCGGAAGATAGAGAAATGAACCTGAGAATAGAGGCTGATGTTAAATACCGTGGTTATTATGATAAGGAGGATGCTGTAATTGAGAAAATTCGTCAGCTTGAGTCAGTAAAAATACCCGGGTCTTTTGATTATTCAAGTATTAAAGGGGTACTGGCCGATTCTTTGAATAAATTCAAAAAAGTGAGGCCGCAGACCTTGGGTCAGGCATCAAGGATACCAGGGGTAACACCGGCAGACATTTCAATTTTAGCAATGTGCCTTATAAAATGCAGGTGCAAATCAGATGTTTCACATGAAACAATAAACCTTCAGGAACAGGAAGGGATATGAATAAAATACTTAAACCGTTTTTAAATAAAGCAAAAACATGCTATGATTTGAAAGAATTGGAGCGTCTGGGTCTTACGCCGGATATGAATCAAAGGGAGCAGATTTTAACTTTTCTGTGTTTATTGCTTAAATGGAACAAAGCCGCAGGTCTTATTTCGAAGTCAGACGAGGAGAACATGTTTCTGCGGCATTTTTGTGATTCATTACAGCCGCTATTGCTGTTCGGTTTTAAAAAGAACGCCACTATTCTTGATATTGGATCGGGAGGGGGATTTCCTGCAATTCCGATTAGGATTTTCAGACCGGACCTAACCATGGTTTTAGCGGAATCAAACAGGAAAAAAGCAACTTTTCTTAAAGAGGTTAAAAAGGAACTTGTTTTTGATAACGCCACTATTTTCAATGGCAGAGTTGAAAAGATGCCAAAAGGGGAACCGGGGTTTGATTATGTAATAAGCAGGGGGGTTGGTTCATTATCGGTACTCTCTCAGAGAAGTAAACCGTTTCTTGCTCCTGATGGTCATCTTTATACATATAAAACCAAGAATTTTGTAGCCGAGCTTGATGTCATTACGTCAAATAAAGAAAAGGCCGGAGTTAAAATCAGTGAGATCGCCGAGTATGACCTGGGAAACCAGATAAGGGGTCTTAACCTGATATCTCTTGAGATTCATAAATAAACATTTTTATCTTCAATCATTTATCAACACACCAGAATAACGGCACAATGGTTTGATTTAATAAGAAATAGAAACAATATTAATCAAGAATAATCAAAAACACGCGTTGACAATTTGTCGATAACTTATTGAAAGAGGATTTGTGGTAAGGGTAATTGCGGTATGTAATCAAAAGGGGGGGGTAGGAAAAACCACAACGGCGATTAATCTTGCCGCTTGTCTTGCCGCCGCAGAAAGAAAAACACTCATTATCGACATGGATCCCCAATCACACACGACCATTGGTCTGGGAATTGACAAAAACGAACTTGAGTTTACCATATATGACGTGTTGACGCATCGTAAAAAGGACGGTTCGCCGGTGCAGATAGAGGATATTGTTTTTTCCTGCGATTTAATTCATTATCTTGACATTGCCCCTGCGTCACCAGACCTTGCGGCAGCGGAAATAGAGCTGGTCAATACTATTGCGCGTGAAAAACAACTTGATATTGCCTTGGAAACGGTACGGCAGAAATATGAATACATTATTATTGATGCGCCGCCTTCCCTTGGCATATTGACAATTAACATTCTTACCGCAGCGGATTCCGTGCTTATACCTATTCAATGTGAATACTATGCGCTTGAAGGACTTGCCGAGCTCCTTAATACCATAAGACTGGTGCAAAAGAGTCTCAACAAAAAGCTGGTAATCGAAGGTGCGCTGCTCACCATGTTCGACAGCCGGCTTAATTTGTCAAAACAGGTTGCCGACGATATTCGTTCTTATTTTAAAGGGAAGCTGTTCAAAGCGGTAATAAACCGCAATGTTAAACTAAGCGAAGCTCCTTCGTTTGGAAAACCAATAATACTGTATGACATCATGTCGTCTGGAGCAGAAAGCTATTTGAACTTAGCAAGGGAAATAATGCATCATGAATAAAAAGGGTCCACGCAGAGTGCTTGGCCGCGGACTGTCCGCTCTTATACCGGTAACGACGATTGACGGGGCGGCGGCGGAACAGGAAATTGTTGATATTGATTATGCGGCAATAAAACCAAATCCGTTCCAGCCGCGTACCGATATAAACGGCGATGAAATAAAAGAACTCGCCGACAGTATAAAAGTCCAGGGACTGCTGCAGCCGGTTCTGGTCCGCCAGAAGAGCAATTCAGAATTTGAGATTGTTTCGGGAGAGCGGCGGTTCAGGGCCTTGCGGATGCTCGGCAGGGACCGCATTCCCTGTATAATAAAGCATAAACTCTCAGACCGGGAAATGATGGAGATAGCCCTTGTTGAGAATATCCAGCGGGAGGACCTAAATGAGATTGACAAAGCAGAAGCGTTTCATAAGCTTATTGACGAGCATGATTATACCCACGAGGCCCTATCAAGACAGATAGGAAAAAGCAGGGCTTCCATAACAAACACGCTTCGTCTTCGCTCCCTGCCCCAGGAGATTCAGCAGATGCTGAAGAAAAAGCTGCTTTCTATGGGTCACGCACGTGCTTTGCTGGGCATTCAGGAAAACAGGCAGCGCATTGCGCTGGCAAATAAAATTATCAACGAAGAAATGACGGTACGTGCAACAGAAAACAAGGTACAGCAGGATTCCTTTGAGAAAAAGGGCCGGCAAATAAAAACGGTACAGCATAAAAACGTCGATCCAAATATTGCCGACGCAATCAGCCGCCTCCGGTATAAACTCGGTACACAGGTTACCGTTAAAACAAAGAAAGGCAACCAGGGAACCATAGAAATTGATTTTTTTTCAGAAAAGGATTTTGCGCGGATTATTGAACTGTTGCTCGAAGGGAACACACGATAAAACGGAACCCGATGAAAAAGAAGGCTAAAACATATACCGTCGTGATAATTCCTGACCGCAACGGCGGGAAAACACTTTCTCTTAACCTGTCAAGATCATCAATAATATTAATGATTGCATTGATATGTATGCTTGCCGGCGCGGCAGCTTTTCTGTTGGTTAAATCGGCGGAAGCGGCAAAAAAGCTACAGTATTTCAACGCGCTTCGTAAAGACAACGAATTTCTGACAAAAGAAAATTCCGAGCTGAGGCTTGTATATCAGAGGGCCGCGCGGATAGACTCTTTAGCCGCATATCTTGAAAGAATGTCGGCCCTATCCATGGCACCCGAAAAAACAAGAACGAACATTAAAACGAACGGACCCAAGAAACGCGGAAAAGAGATTGACACCACGAAAGCCGTTGAAGCAGATAATGCTGCTTATGAAAAAACGGGCATTACAACGGAACATGAAAGCGGTGCAGAGCAAAGTAAGAACACCGAGGATGCCAACACATCAATACCCTCGGTACTACCGGTTGAAGGCTGGATAACCCAGCACTTTGTTGATGACACGTCCAAAGGGGTTGTTGCACACCCCGGAATAGACATTGCAGCGGCGGAGGGAATGTCCATTAAAGCTCCGGCAGCAGGGGTTGTTTTAACCGTAGGCACAGATCAATATTATGGCAACCTGATTGTCATCAAACACAGCGAGGAATTCACCACACGATACGGACATTGTGCTAAAATCATTATTTCCGAGGGAGAAAAGGTTGAGCGCGGCCAAACCATCGCGCTTGTCGGAAACACCGGTCGATCAACAGCGCCGCACCTGCATTATGAAGTAATAAGGAACGGAAAAAACGAAAACCCACTCGTGTATAGTCATTCCAAAAAATAACTTAACACAGGAGAATATCATGGACAAGAAAGCAGAAAAAGGATTTAATACGTTGATTGGCGAAGGGGCAAGCTTTGAGGGGACCGTTACCGTGCCGCACGGTATTAGAATAGACGGCGTCTTTAAAGGAAAAATAGAGGCGTCGGAGATGCTTACGATCGGCAACGCCGGCGTTGTGGAGGCGGATATAAAGGCGAAAAGCATCGTTATCGGCGGAAAAGTAAGCGGGAATATTCTGGCTGCAGAGCGCATTGAACTAGAGTCGCGGGCGTCTTTTATCGGAGATCTTCAGACTAAAGACTTGGTTGTCAACGAAGGGGCATTGTTTCACGGAAAAAGCCAGATGAAAGAGAATTCAGATCAATGAAGAAACTATCTCTCTCGCTGGCAAACAGGATTACGATAGCAAGATTTTTTTTAATCCCGGTTTTTATTTTACTTTTGCTGTATTATGATAAAAGCGTTCTTCGAGGAGAGGACAACGACCTTCTTCGTGTTTTTGCCTCATTGATTTTTATAGCGACCTTTCTTTCCGATGCCCTCGACGGTTACATTGCGCGTACACGAAACCAGATCACCCGTCTGGGCACCATCTTGGATCCGCTCACCGATAAAGCGCTGCTCCTGTCAGCATTGATATTGATTTCATATTCTTCTGATGATGCATATCAGATACATCTGCCTATCTGGTTTTTATGGCTGGTAATCTGCAGGGACATCATGCTGGTTGCAGGTGCGTTGCTGATTCAATTTATTTCAGGAATAGTCACGGTACGCCCCCGCATTTTCGGGAAGGCCACCACCTTCTTTCAGGCGGTTCTTATACTGTGGGCGTTGCTTAACCTCCCCAGGCAGCCCTATGTTTATTTTTTATGGACAGCAACCGTCTTTACGGTTGTTTCCGGTGTTCAATATTTTTTTGACGGTATTAAACAATTCGAAAAAACATAATACCATCAAACAGACAATCTCCCCGGTCTATAACGCAAGGAAATTATAGTGAAAGTAACATTTGTTCTGCCGTGCCCGTCATGGACGCCGATAGGCGGTTTTAAGGTTGTGTACGAATATGCAAACCGGCTTACGATGCGCGGACACCACTCGACGGTGATTCACCCCCTTTTTTTATCAGAGGGACCTGTCTCAAGGATAAAATCATTAAGGGTTGCAGCAAATTTTATCCGGCACGTGCTGCTGTGTACCGTCAAACCGCCGTGGCACTGGTTTAAAATTAGACATGGCGTTAACATGAAACTGACCCCGGACCTCAAACAGGTCTGGATACCCGATGCGGACGCCATCGTGGCCACCTTATGGAATACCGCGGAACATATTGCGCCGTATCATAAACGGAAAGGGCAGAAATTCTATTTTGTACAGGGATTGGATACTATTTTCAATCAAACCAGTCCATCAAGGGCAATGAACACATGGAAGCTCCCGTATCATAAAATCGTCATCTCCCGCTGGCTGGAACAGATTGCCCGTAATCGCGGGGAAAAATGCACCTACATTCCCAACGGCTTGAATTTCAACGAGTTCTATATTGACGTGCCGATAGAAAAACGCGACGCAAAGACACTATGTCTTATTAACAGCGCAGACACTTTCAAGGGAACAGGAGACGGATTACTGGCGTTAAAAATTATAAAAGAAAAAGTTCCGAATATCACGATCATTATGTTCGGTGTCGGTCCACAACCGGCGATGCCGCTCCAGCCGGTAACGTACTATCATAACCCGCCGACAGGCCAGATAAAGGATATTTTCAACAGATCCGCGATCTTTGTCGGTACGAGCTGGTGTGAAGGATTCGGCCTGCCGCCGTGTGAAGCGGCTGCATGCGGCGCGGCATTATGTGTTGCCGACAACGGAGGCCACCGTGAGTTTGCTGTTCATGAAAAAACAGCACTCATGCATCCTCCCAGGCATCCGGAAGTGCTGGCAGCGAACATCCTGAGACTGCTGGACGATAAGGAAAAAAGGATTAACCTTGCCCGGGCCGGGAATTCTTGTGTAAAAAAATTCTCCTGGGAACGGTCGGCGGTGAAATTTGAACACACGTTAATGCAGGGGATATCTAAGGAAAGATACGAAAAACAGGAAGAGGTACCGCATCCGGAATAAGCGGATTACGGTTATGGCGTCTTTTGCTTAAATGACCATGCGCCTATTTGACACCCACTGCCACCTCCAGGACCAAAGGATTGTCGCGCAGGCCGGCGTCCTTATTGCGAGGGCCCGGAATGCGGGCGTTGTCCGCATGCTCTGCTGCGGTACAAGTGAATCCGATTGGATCGCGGTAAAGCGGCTTTCGGAACAGTTCCCCGAAATCGTACCGGCATTCGGTCTGCATCCATGGTATATAAAGGAATGTTCCGGTTCATGGCTTGAACGCCTTGAAGAGATGCTGCAGAAAAGCCCGGCTGCGGCGGTAGGGGAGATAGGACTTGATCATACAATTGATAAAAGCAACCATGAGGACCAGGTCGAGGTATTTCGTGCACAGCTCAGGCTTGCGCGGAAACTAAGACGGCCGGTCTCCATCCACTGCCGTAAGTCATGGGGTTCGATGATGGAGGCTCTTGAGAAGCAGTGCGGAACACCTGACGGCGGCGCGATTCACTCGTATTCCGGACCGCCGGACCATGTTCCACGGCTTGAAAAACTGAACGTTTCAATCTCGTTTTCAGGTTCAATCACTCATGACCGGAACAGACGGGGCCGGGCATCCCTTGCTGCAGTAACGGAACGCTTTCTGCTCGTTGAAACGGATGCTCCCGATATCCCGCCGGCCGGCGTTGGGCCGGAGGCCAACGAGCCGGCGCAGTGTGCGGCAATCGTACAAAAAATGGCGGAGCTGAGAGGAACGACAGCGGAAAAAATGGGTGAAATAACTTTTATTAATGCTGCAAAAATTTTTATTAAAGGAAAATAAGCGGTTCGGGTTAGCGATTATGCCCGGATGATTGATAAAGAACGCTCCCGTAAAATGGCTTATTCCGAAACCGAGGACGCGCCGTTGGGTATAGCAGGTGGCTGTGGTGCGTTTTTTTTGGGCGGCAGCGGCGGGGTGTCGATGAGGATATCGGGCCACCGGTCGTTGGCGGTGTGGAACGTCAACCGAAACGCTTTTTTTTTGTCTGCGCCGATCTTCCAGAGATATACCTCGTAATCCGCTATGTCGTGCTCGTGGCCGTACTGGGTGGCGCACCAGACCATATGTTTTCCTTCCTTGTCGAATTTAGGAAAATATTCGTGCGAACGGCGCCCCGGCAGGTCCATTAACCTGAGCTGTTTCGGGATAGACAGGCCGGAGATCCTGCTGAGCGGTTTTCCGTCTCTGTCAATTTCTATCTGAAGCACTTCGGTGCCGCCGTTGCCCTGCCCCTCGTTCATCCGGTAGACTTTGCTGCCGGACGGGAACCACCCCATCTCGCATCCGCCACCGGTGGAATGCCACGCCTTTTTTCCAAGATTCCAGATGCCGGTCTCCCGCATGGTCCCGCGCAGGGTCATGGCAAGGAGCCTCCCGTCAGGCGACAGCTCCGGCTGCTGGGCGGCCGCGCCTTTTTTATTAAATGTTTTTTCCGCGTCAAAAAGCTCTTTCTCGGAGCCAGTCGCCATGCTTTTTATTACCACCTTGGGTCCCCGGGCGAATACGATTGAATCACCGGAAGGACGCCAGGTCCCCCATACGGCGTCGGATGCGGCCTTTGTTTCTCCGCTTCCGTCAATCGCGACCGTCAACAGGTCCCATTTTTCATACATCTCCGCGTCGGTTTCCGGCACCCAGCCGGATTTGCTCCTGACAAAAAGAATCCTTGAGCCGTCCGGAGAAAAACGGGGATACCAGTCCACGTTGTTCGGGCTGTTCGTAAGCGGCGTCTGGCCGGTGCCGTCGGCGTTCATGACCCAGATATCATGCTTGCTGTTCGCGCGCGAGGTCGCCCAGACGATTTTGCCGGCCACGCGTCCCCTTAGGGCATCAAGCGCCTTCCGTTCGTTGCCTTTCGGTGTCGTCATGGAGCCGAGCGGCGCTTCCTGGGCAAGGGCCGTAAACAACAGAAGTGTTCCGATAAAAAAAAGCGCTTTATGCATGATTTCCTCCAGAATAACGGATAAAGTCTTTTCTGCTGTCCGCGAAACAATCCTCACCGGTTCAAAAGGAATATCGCTCCGGCAATAAAGATACATTGTTATCAGAAAATAATACCCTATTTCGATTCCATCGGCAGCCATGACTGACTGTAATTGAACAGATCTCTCGCCACCATCAGGTAAACGACAAGACGTTTCTTCGGCAGGTCATTTTTCCGCGCCCGCAGCATCTTATCGCGCACGAGCGGTCCTCCGCCCCAGCTCGTGATGACGTCGACCGGGACGCCGCACTCCGCGGCGATATGTGCCCCCACGCCGGCGCCTTTACAGTCGATCAGCTCGAACACTCCGGTAAAGCTGTCACCGATGAGCATGATGGGAGCGTCGGGCCTGCTTGCTTTATAAAGACTGCCGTCCGGATTCAGGACCTGTTGCGCGGCCATACGGTCTGCAGGATATCCCCGGCGATCGCTTTCCGGCATCCGGTCTACGATATCGCCGAGCCGAAAACAGACCGTGTCCTTGAGAGAAAAAGCCACCTTCCCGTTTTCAAGTTCACGGTACCACGGATACTGCTTTATACGGCCGGCAATAAGCCGCGCGGCGACAAGGAGGCCGCGCAGCGTCCAGTGGGTATCGTTTTTCTGATAAAGAGCCTCCCTGTTTTTTGCGTCTCCCTTTTTGGCCGCAAGAAAGTCAGGCAGAAGGTCTACGACCTCGATGCCGGCATTCTCCAGGTCCGAGAGGAATTTCCGGCCCCAGGGATTGATAATGACGCCGGGATCTGCCGGCGCGTCGACAGGAAGCTTTTCATAATAGACATCCGACTTGTTGGGTACCACGCAGAAAAGCAGAGAAATGTTGTTTCTGTCAAGATACGATTTAAATTCTCTGAGGACAGGAAGCGGGTTTTTCCCCTTTGCCTGAGCGGTCAGGTCGCCGCCGTTGAGGTAATCGATTTCCCCGCGGAAAAACAGCCAACCGTCCTTTCCCGCAAAGCCAAGCTGTTCTTTCGGCAGGGAATTTACATAAGCACCGATGGATGTCCGGAACGGTTGTTCCTTTTTTGCCCATTCCTGATAAATGCCGAACGTTATTAACTCTTGTTCGAAACGGGCGTTGTTTTTCCGGAAACCGTCGGAAATCGCAGAATTTTTTTCCTGCGGGAAAGCAACGGCCGGCCCGGCTTCCAATGCCGGGACCGGCTCGGCAGGGGCCGGGGCCTGCGGAAGATCCACGACATAGACATTATAAATTTTCTTTCCGTACGGGTTTCCCCGGATCACGACGGCAGGGTGAACGGGTGGAAAATTTTTCAATTCGCGCCGGATCTTTTTTTCCGTGGCGTCGTTGGGCCATTCGCTCTGGCCGGTCATATCGACGATGTCGGTGTTGAGTTTCGGATACCAGTAGGACGCGAGCACGTTGGCCCAGTCCACGACCTGTTCATTTGTCAAAACCGTCCGCGTATAGTCCGTGCGGATCCAGTGAATCGCTTTCCTGAAAAGAACGGCGTCAACGGAAGCGAGCGAAACCATGCCGTACATTTCCCTGAAACCGTCGCGGTCCTCGTCGGTGATGCCGTCGAGAAATCTGACCCACGGCTTGAATTCGATTTTCACCCAGAGCGATACGCTGTCGCCATTGCCGTGAAGGTATGCGGCGACGATCTCCTGATAGGGGAGGAACACCGAAGGGTCAGCCCATTTTTCACCGTTCACCGCGGAAGTGATATTACCGAACAAATCGGTTTTTGTTATCTCCCAGAGCCGGTTCTGGAGCGGGTCCCACGCGAGGGGCATCTCCTTTTCTGTTTCCGTGAGCGGGGTCTGTGAGATGCCGGTGCAGGGAGACGCGATAGACCCGCCGAAAGTCAATTTGTCAAAAGAGATTTTATCCGCCGGTTTTTTCGGTTTAACGGTTTGCGGATCATGTCTGACAGGATTTGATAAATAGGCGGCACAATCAAGATTTGCCCGCGTGGGGAAGCTGATTTTCCTTACCACGACGTGTGACTTCAGTCGGCTGAAATTCTTATTCAGAGTCTCGTATGGTACGCAGGAAGAGACTTGATCCGGCGGCGTCCCGGTGCAGGAACAGAGAATGCCGATAGTTGCTATGAGATAAAAAGCAGGATGATTGTGCATAAAAGCGGTACCTCGCAGAGGATTTTTATGATTGAACAGGCCGCATGGTCATTCCTTATTACCTGCTATCTGCACGTTTTTCCATCCCTCCTCGCCGTACCGGAAGTCCCGTTCCACGATTTCCCATATAACAAGTTTCTTGCCCTTGAGCAGGTTTGGTTTTCGGGCCAGCGACTGCCGGACCAGGGTAGACGCGCCGCCGTCGTTGACAAGCGACGCGACAGGCTGCGCAAGCTCAAAGGCAAGATGGGAAATCCACCCGGCGGACCGCGGTTCGTCGGTCTGGTAAATCCGCGAAAAACTGTCGCCGAGAACAAGAATGGCGGAAGCGCGGAACTCGTCTTTGTACGGCACGCGTCCGGTTTCTGCGCCCCGCGGGTCCCTGGAAACGCGGAACACCTTATAACAGGTGGTCTTTTCCGGCATGAAAAGTCCGTACACGCCGCGCACCTTGTCCAACGGCAGCGACGACATGGTGCCGATGTCACCGGTGCGTTCAATGGTCACGGAGTCCAGAGCATATTCGGTTGACCCCGCCTGGAACCACGGGTACCGCCTGACGCGGTCGGCAATGACGCGTGCAGCCAGGCGGACGGCACGGGCCTTCCAGTGGGTGTCTTCGTGCAGGTACAGCGAGTCGCCTGCCTCGTGGTCACTAAGGCGTTCGCGCGCAAACGGCGCGAAAAGGTCAACGACCTCGACCCCGGCATTTTTGAGTTCGTCAAGCACGCGGAGCGAGTGGCTGAACGAGCCCGCCGAAGCCGGCTGCATGCGGGACGAGACGACATCCGGATAGATGCTTGGTTTTCCCGGAACGACGACGAACAGGAGGTCGATCCCTCTGACCATCAGCTGATCCCTGAAATTCCTGATCGCCGAGAGCGGATTTCCGCCGAGCGGCCATTCGTTCGGGTCGACAACGATCGAGCGCCGGTCAAGAACGGACGGCTTGACAAGATAGTCGATATCCTGTTTGTAAAAAAACCATCCCTTTCGGCCGAGAACCCCCTTTTCACCGAGGTCTTTGAAAAGAAAAAAATGCGCCAGAAACATACGCGGGCGTATGGCCTGAGCGAACACGGACGAGTTTTCCATCTCTTTTTCATAAGGCCGCAGATAGCGGTCGTTCCAGAAGATATAACGGAGGTCTTTCACGACGAGGACCGGGGCATCCATCGGCGAAGGCCGACGGTATTCGCGTTCAAGCTCCTTTCCGCCTTGGCGGACCGCCGCGCAAAGGTCGGCGGCGGCGGCCGCCGTTCCGTTTTTTAGCGAGGAGAGAAGGTTCGAGCATTGCAGGCGGAGCGCGTCAAGACGCGCGACAGCAGGAGAGGACGAATCGGCCCGCACGTGGCGGTTTTTCGCGATCACCTTTTTTTTGAGGTCCTCGGCCGTGAACAATAGTTCTTCAGCCAGACTTTCGGCCCTGTCAAGGTTTGTCTCTGGCCCGCCTGCAGAAGAAAGAAGGCCTGAAAGGCTGTCGAGGTAATCGGAAAATTTATCAGCGTCCGCGTGCCGGGCGGACGCGCTGCGAAGGGGGGCGGCAAAAGCGTCGACAACAAGGTCAAGCGCCTGGATCCTCCCGCCGCGGCTAAGTTCAAGCGCGGCCTGCGTTACGGGCACCGCATAGATGACTAGAAGGAACACCGCAATGAGCGGGAGTCCTGCGATTTTTGCCGTGTTCTTCATCGGGTATTTCGCGCTCCGTCAGAACTGGAAATAAAGGAACGGATTGTAGCTCTGCGTAAACATCATGGCAACCGCCAGGATGAATACGGCGATGCAGAGCAGGGATTTTTTCAGGGTCAGTTTCAGCGCCCACTCGTGCGCCTGGAGGGGCTGCCAGACAAAGAAAGCGCACACCGCCATCTCGAAAACGTGTCGGAGCGAAAAAATCTCTGCGCCGAGGAGCGGCGCGGACGCGGCGCCGGGCGCGAGCCCCACCATGGCTCCCCAGTAGTGCGCTGCCTGGGAAAGGTCGGGTGCCCTGAAGAGCACCCAGCCGAAAAGCACGATGACAAAGGTCAGCGCAATCTGCCCGAAGCGCGGCAGGCGCCAGTAGAAGGTCCGCTTGCCGGCAACGCGCTCGAGCACCAGAAACACCCCCTGGTAGATCCCCCAAACGATAAAGGTCCACTTGGCGCCGTGCCACAGACCGCAGAGGAAAAAGCAGAGGCACAGGTTGAAATACATGCGGCCGGTGCTGACACGGTTGCCGCCGAGCGGAATGTAAAGATAGTCCCTGATGAAATTAGAGAGGGAGATGTGCCACTTGCGCCAGAAAATCGTAATGCTTTTCGACTGATAGGGCGCGTCGAAGTTCTTGAGGAACTCAATGCCCATCATGCGTGCGAGGCCGACGGCCATGTCGGAGTAGCCGCAGAAATCGAAATAGATCTGGAACGAGTAGGCGAGGACGCCCCACCAGGCGTTGAAAAGGCCCGGGCTGTCGCTGCCGAAAGCCGCGTCGGCGATGGGCGCGACCGAGTTGGCAAGGATGATCTTTTTGCCGAGCCCGAGGCAGAAGATGGCCGCGCCGCTTGCGAACAATGGAATGGAATGCTTGCGGTTGTCAAGTTGTTCGGCCACCGAACTGTAACGAATGATCGGGCCGGCGATAAGGTGCGGGA
>JAFGOU010000109.1 GCA_016926315.1 Chitinispirillaceae bacterium | reverse complement strand
GGCGCTCGATGCGGTACTCGCTTCCCGGCCCGACGTCCTCAACCATAACCTTGAAACGGTACCCCGGCTTTACGACACGGTCAGACCGGGCGCGGAGTACCGGCGCTCTCTCGGCATCATTGCAGCGGCTGCGGGCCGGATGCTGGCGGTAAAATCCGGGCTCATGGTTGGGCTTGGAGAAACCGAGGAGGAGGTCTGCGCGATCTTCTCCGATCTGAAAAAAGCCGGTTGTTCCATGATGACGATCGGTCAGTACCTCCGGCCTTCACCAGGCCGTATGCCGGTCGTACGATACGTTCCTCCCGAAACCTTTGGAAAATATAAACAGTCGGCTGAAGCTTCGGGACTTGAAAAAGTGGTCGCGGGGCCGTTCGTCAGAAGCTCGTGGCGGGCCGGCGAACTCCTTCGCCACGCTACCGCTTCGTCTCCCGGAATGGTATCATCCTGAAGGAAAGTCTATGATTCCGGGCAGACGATTTTTCATTAAAGGAGTGTCATGTCGTATTTTACGTATTGAAGCACCTCGATCAACCACTCAACGCCAAAGGAGCCTGTGGTCATGGAAATTCGGATAACGTCACGGCACGAAAAAGCGTCACCCTCCCTGCAGGACACCATCACCGCCGAACTGAATAAAATCGAAAAATTCTCGGAAAAAATATCCTCATGCCATGTCATTCTCGATTCCGAGCGCGTGAAAAAGACCGCGGAAATAACCATGCACGCCTTTAACCGCGAAGTCGTGGGAATCGCGAAGGCCGAAAACATCGGCAAGGCGTTCGACGCGGCCCTTGCAAAGGTCGAACGACAGCTCAAGAAAGTCAATGAAAAGATCAAGGAACACAAGCACAAGCATGTCGATCCCGCGCACGACCGTTGACCGCTCTTTTGCCATGACAACGGCGGTCGAGTAAATCAGCAGGAAAGGATTGCCGCGTGAAAAAAACCAATATCGATCTTGTCGTCGGGGCGTCGATCCTTATCGCCCTTTTCATCCTGGTGTTCGGCGTGCTGTGGCTCAAGGAATCGCTCGTTGCGAAAAAAATGGTATCGTACACGGTACTGTTTCCCAACGTGGGCACGCTTCAGCTCGGCGACCCGGTCATGACCAACGGCGTTACCAAGGGCCGCGTCAAGAACATTTACCTGCGCGACAATTACGTTGCCGCGGTCATCACCCTCGAAAAAAACATCACCCTGACCGACTCGTGCGTGGTACGGGTGCAGAACATCGGACTCATGGGTGAACGCGGCATCGGCATCGAACTCAAAAAAAGCGGGACGCCCTGCCGGCCGTCGCAGAAAAACGACACCACCTATCTTGGCGGTTCCTTCGACACCGGCATTGCAGAGGCCATGGGCATGATGGGGACCGTCCTTTCCGACGTCGCCGTGCTCCTGACCGACGTCTCGGCGATCATGCGCGGCACGGTGGGTGACACGTCGTTCATCACGCTGTTCCGGAATCTGACGAGACGCCTCGACACCCTCACGCTTGTCGCGGAAAACCTGGTGAAGAAAAACGGACCGCTCGTGGATAAAAGCATCGCCAACCTGTCGGCCGCGTCAACCCAGCTGCGGGATCTTCTCGACAGCAACCGCAGCAATATCGACGCCATCATGGCCGACGGCAAAACGCTGGCTTCCTATTCTGTCAACTTGATGGGCAGGATAGACAGCCTCGCCACTTCCATCCAGGGCATTGTTCAGGACGTCGAGAACGGACAGGGCGCGCTCGGCATGCTGGCAAAGAACCAGCAGTTCTCACACGATCTGCGCCAGACCATCGCCAATGTCGACACCCTGGTCAGGGAGGTGCAGCGTGACGCGCTGAAGCTCAAGGTGGTCGACATCAAATGGTTCGGTTCCAGCAAAAAGAAAAAGTGACCGGTATCCATGATTGAACGGGAAATCAAAGTAATCAACGCATTGGGCGTCCACGCCCGGCCCGCCTCAAAAATCGTCCAGGCCGCCAATGGCTTCAGGGCGAAAATAACGCTCTGTAAAGACACCGCCGTCGCCGACGCCAAAAGCATCCTGCACGTCATGATGCTCGGCGCGAACTTCGGTTCCACGGTCACCATCCGCGCTTCAGGGGAAGACGAAGAAACGGCCGTCTCAACAATCACCGGGTTGTTCGAACGGAGATTCGACGAAGAGTGAGGCGGCGGCGGATTGACGATTGACGATTGCGGATTAAGAGGGAACGGGTCATCGGTCATGTCGATTCCCGAACCGCTGCAACACTTGTTGTTCTTCCGGGTGTTCAATCCGCCTTCTGCAATCTACAATCCTCCCCGCCTCGCCTGCAGTAACGTATTTTCCTGTTTATTCCCGGAAACCATCAGAAAGGCTCCTCCATGGAGGAAATCAGGATTGGCCTCATCGGCGCCGGAACCGTCGGCAGCGGCGTCGTCAAAATCGCGCACAAACGCTTTGCATCGCTGCGCGCCGAACGCGGCCTGCCCATCAGGCTGGCGCGGATCGTTGACAAAGAACCCTCCCGGTTCTCGGCGCTCCCCGTGGGAACGGCCATCTGCTCAAGCGATGCCGGGGACATCCTCGACGATACCTCGATCCAGGTGGTGATCGAACTGGTGGGTGGAACGACGTTTGCGCGGGAGCTGGTCCTCGCCTCGCTCAGGCGGAAAAAACACGTCATCACCGCCAACAAAGCCCTGCTGGCGGAACACGGGCCCGAAATCTTCGAGGAAGCGGCCAGGGCCGATGTTTCGGTCTATTTCGAGGCGGCGGTCGGCGGCGGCATGCCCGTCATCAAAACCATCCGGGAAGGGCTTGCCGGTAACGACATTTTTTCGATCAAAACCATCATCAACGGCACCTGCAATTATATCCTCACCAAGATGTCGCAGGAAGGCCTGCCTTTTGAATCGGTACTCAAAAAGGCCCAGGCCAAAGGCTACGCGGAAACCGACCCGACGCTCGACATCGGCGGCGGCGACTCGGGCCACAAGGTCGCCATCCTCGCGTCGCTCATCAGCGGCGGCTATGTTCCCTTCACCTCAATCGGCATCGAGGGTATCACCTCCATTGCCAAGGAGGATATCGCCTATGCACGGGAACTCGGCTATACCATCAAGCTCTTGGGAATCATAAAAAAAGACCTCGCCGACGGGCTGCTTGACGTGCGCGTCCACCCGGCCATGCTCCACAACACCCATATTCTCGCGTCGGTTTCAAGCGTATTTAACGCGGTGCTGATCGAGGGTGACGCGGTGGGACCGGTACTGCTCTACGGCAGGGGCGCGGGCGAAATGCCCACGGCTTCAGCGGTCATCAGCGACATCATCGATGTGGCAAGCAACATCGCCGCGGAAGCGGCGGTCCGCATCCCCATGACCTATTACAGCGCCGACAGACCGGTGGCGCTTAAACCGGCCGATGAAATCGCGAGCCGATATTATCTGCGGTTCACCGTCGCCGACAAGCCGGGGGTCATTGCCTCGATCGCCGGCTGTCTCAGCGCCGAAAGCATCTCTCTCGCATCGGTCATGCAGAAAGAGATCTCGACGGAACGGAAAGTGCCGGTCATCATCCTGACACAGACGGCAAAGGAAAGCAACGTCCGCGCGGCACTCGCCAAGATCGAAGCCATGGGCTATATTAAGGAACGAACACAGGTGATAAGGATTGAGGATTGACGAATGCGGATACTTCGACTCGGCCCGGCACAAGCGGCAAATTGAAAAAACCGCCCGATAGCCGCGGTCATCGCGTCAGGTCGCCGAACGAAAACGAGAAAACGTCAGATCGTATGAACTACCTCAGCACGCGAAACAACCACCGGCCGGTCAGCGCCTCGGAAGCCATCGCCCTCGGCATGGTGCCAAGCGGCGGACTGTTCGTTCCCGAACAGGTTCCCGCCCTTTCCGCCCGTCCCCCGGCAGGCAACTCCTACCAGGACACGGCGCGGCTGCTGCTCTCCGCCCTGCTCACCGATTTCTCGCGCGACGACATCGACGACTGCATCGCCCGGGCCTACAACAAAGCGACCTTTGACGCGGATTCGATCGTGCCCGTGGTCATGCCCGATAATAACCGGTCGATCATGGAGCTCTGGCACGGCCCCACGGCGGCCTTTAAGGACGTGGCGCTCCAGATCATGCCCCGCTTCCTCGCCACCGCGAAACGAAACACAAACGACCGCTCCCATACCGTCATTCTGGTGGCGACGTCCGGCGACACGGGCAAGGCCGCGCTCGAAGGGTTTAAAAACGCGCCGGGTATCTCCCTCGTGGTGTTCTACCCTCATGAAGGGGTCAGTGAAATCCAGCGACTCCAGATGGCCACCACCGACGGCGACAATACCCATGTGGTGGCGGTTCGGGGCAACTTCGACGACTGTCAACGGGGCGTCAAGGCCATTCTGGGAGACCCGGTCCTTCTCGACCGGTACGGCGCCAAAGGGATCTCCTTCTCGTCGGCCAATTCCATCAACTGGGGCCGCCTCTGCCCGCAGATCGTCTACTACTTCACCTCCTACGCCTCTCTTGTCAAAAACGGCGTCATACGCTCCGGCGACCCGGTCAACCTCTGCGTGCCGACCGGCAACTTCGGCAATATTCTCGCAGGGTATTACGCCTACCGCATGGGGTTGCCCGTGGCAAAACTCATCTGCGCCTCGAACCATAACAACGTCCTTACCGATTTCTTTCTGACCGGCACCTACAACAGCAAGCGCCCTTTTTACCGGACCATGTCGCCCTCAATGGATATCCTCATCTCCTCGAATCTCGAACGGTTTCTGTTTGAGTTGACCGGCCACGATGCAACCGCCATCACCGCCTGGAACCGGGACCTGATCGAAACGGGCGTGTTCGAGGCCGGCGCAGCGGCAAAAACGGCGACGGACGGACTGATCGTCCCCGGATGGATCGACGAGCCGGAGGTCCTGACGACCATCAGGAAATGGTTCAACCGGACCGGATACGTTCTCGACACCCACACCGCGGTTGCCGCGGCGCTCAGTGACCGGATCGATGCCGGAGGGCGGCAT
>JAFGOU010000108.1 GCA_016926315.1 Chitinispirillaceae bacterium | reverse complement strand
GATTTCTCTCCCGCTTACGCGGGCTCGAAATGACAGTACCCTTTCCACAATTGTGTGCAGACAATTTTGAGACGATTAATAAAATACTATTGAAATTTTAATAAACATTTTTCCTGATCCGTGAAAACTTGTACTGAGTTTATCGAAGCATCCGTTTTTTCCGTAACTTGTCCCGAGCTTAGTTTACCCTGAGCCTGACGAAGGGAGGGATCCGCGTGCCCGCTTTTTTGGTTCTGGCTGCCAGGTTAGGAATCAGCGGCAAGAGTAGCCATGGTGTAGTTGTTGATAAAAAAACAGTTATTTCATGGTTGCCTTCTTTTTTTGCTTTTTCATCGGTACCGATATCTATTTTCTCTATGGTTGGGTACGGTGTGCGACAAATATGAGTAACAAGTCTTGTACTATGCTTAACCTCATGATTTTATTCCGGAGAATCCGGGTCAGGAAATTCAGGCATTGACCTTTGGTACATTGGAGCAGATGCGGTTGTCACACTTACTTCCATTAGCGACTGTTCAGTATATCAATAAAATGTCCTTCAATTCTTTCAAGTTCACTTTTTCTCGTGGAGGTTTTTGTGGCTAAAAAGTTATATGTTGGTAATCTTTCGTGGGGCGCCACGGAAGACGGTCTGCGTGATCTGTTTTCGCCGTTTGGAGAGGTGCTTTCCGTGAACATCATCACCGATCGCGAGACCGGGCGTTCACGGGGGTTCGGGTTTGTCGAAATGGAGAACCCCGAAGCGGCAATTGCGGGTCTCAATGAGAAAGAATATGAGGGCCGGCCGCTCAAGGTCAATGAAGCCCAGGACAAGCCGCGAACGGGTGGCGGCGGCGGACACGGAGGAAGGGGCGGTTATGGCGGTGGCGGCGGCGGCCGCGGCGGCCGTGACAGGTGGTAACGGTTTTCGGAAAAAAAAGCCCCTGTAAAGGGGCTTTTTTTCATCACCTCCATCCTTTTTAAAAAAAACAGCACCCCGCCTATTCAGCCAGCGCTTTCAACCGGTTGCGGAGGTAGGAATTTTTCAACCGGTGCATCGCTTTTTCCTTTATCTGCCTTACCCTTTCGCGGCTGAGGTTAAGCTGGGTGCCGATTTCGTCGAGCGTATGGCTGGTTTCGACCCCAACGCCAAAGTACAACCGCAACACTTCACGTTCACGCTCATCAAGAATGTCGAGTATCTTGCGCACGCCCTCTTCCCGTGAAAGTTCGATCAGATTGGTGTCGGGCATTTCAGAGTTTTCATCATGGATCAGGTCGATCATGTCAGACCCCTCTTCGTCCTTGGCCGGAGAATAAAGAGAGACGGCCCGATTCCCGATTTTTTGCGCTGCAAGAACGTCTTTTTTCCCGATGCGCATCTCATGCGCGATCTCTTCGGTCGAGGGAAGGCGATGAAATTTCTGTTCGAGCCTGTTCTGGACCGAGCGCACTTTATGTATGACGCCGATCCGGTGAAGCGGAATACGGGTGATACGGGAACCCTCGGCAAGGGCTCGGAGGATGCTCTGCCTTATCCACCAGACGGCATAAGAGATAAACTTGAAATTTTTTTTCTCATCGAACCGTTTGGCTGCCTTGATAAGGCCGATATTCCCTTCGCTTATAAGTTCGCTCAAAGGGAGTCCCTGGTTCTGATACCTTCTGGCTACACTGACCACAAACCTGAGGTTGGCTTTGACCAGGGAATTCAGCGCTTTCCGGTCACCCTTTTTAATGGCCGAAGCAAGCGCGGCCTCTTCTTCGCTGGTTAAGGAACGATCGCTTTTGCTGATGTCCTTAAGATAGTACTGAAGGGCGATTTCATCGGGAACTATGACGTTTTTATCTATGAACATTAGTTTCTCCTGAAAGTATTGTATCTATAATTCGATTTGCACCGCAAAATATTGTGTGGGTAACTCTACTACAACTATAATTATACCAATAATTTATAAAAAAGTCAATATTATAGATAGTAAGTTAATCAACAATATAATCAATTTATTGGTTTTAAAAGCCAACGCAATGAAATAGAAGCAATTATCGGTCCAATTCAAAGACGGATTTGAGCGATCGGGATAAGAAGATGCGGGATCAGTATAACTGCTGCATCAAATCCCACATTTTCTGCAATGAGAATGAGGAGGGATTTTTCCCCAGGGCGTTTTCTAAGCGGATGTTTGTCTCATTCTTGATTATCACATTCTTATTCGCAATAGCTTCCGAACAGAACTGCAGATAGAGCCCGATACGGTTGTCGGTTACCATGTTGTCCACAAGCAGGGGAAAAGCATGGTCCACCGCGATTCCGTAAGAGTTATGGAAGAAACGGCAATTGTTCACATGAGGTGCGGCTTTATCGGCGCAATAGAGACCGTAGTGGTTGCCGGCAAAATCACACGAATCGAAGGTCGGGCTCGATTCCCACGCCAGATTTCTGTAGGCACCCTCAAACCGGCAGTGTTTCAACCGGGCAGAGGACTTCCTGCCGATGATTTCGAATCCCTTCCATTGCGGCGGTTCGCGGGAACCCCTTGGGCGGTCCAGGGCGGTGAAGATGATCGGTTTGTCCGCCGTTCCCTCGGCGATAATGAGCCCCAGCACCGCAAAGGAACGGTAGCCGTCGAACTGTACCGTGACGCCCGGTTTGATGATGAGCGTTTTTCCTGAAGGTATGACGACGCTGTAGGTCACGATTATTGAGGAGTCAAGCACATACCTCTGTTTTTTCTCGTTAAACGTGAGTCCCGAAGCATTGATCACCCCGGCAAGCGAAAGGAGCAGAAGGGGCAGGTGCCGCCGGAAAACGGCAGCGGGATTAATTGATAAGTTCAACATGTACCGCCTCCTGCCACGACGTGGTGACGCCTTGCCCGGATTTTTCCGGCACGCTGAAAAACGCATGCGCGGTAACCAGTCGTTTGTGCGACAGGTCGACCGTGGCAGTGCCGTTACCCGATCCCCGCAATGGAAGGGAATCGAGTATGCCGCTGCTGTCGGGCTGAATGCGATAGGTGAACTGCCAGCTTATCGCGGCGCATCGGGAGGAATCGCGCATATAGACGCTATCGAGGATAAACGATTGATAGAGGTTTCCCAGAGCATTCCCGGCGCTGGTTTCAATGGGCACCGTTCGTTCCCGTTCCCAACTGGAACCGACGGTGACCGGCGATTCCGGCAACACCGGAATAACGCGGGAAAAACTGCGGAAAAGGTCCCACCCGCCGAAGGTGAACAGCGGAGGAAGCGCCGTGTCGATTGCGAACATGGCCCCCTCCCGCGGCGAAAAGAAAAGAACAACGTTTTCACACTGCCGCTCGAGATGTCTCCGCTCAGGATCGTCTAAAAAGTCGCTTTGTATCATGGCCTGAGCGGTCTTGAACCGTACCGCATGCTTATCATGCGGTGCTTGTTCGCCCGCGAGATAGGTCCGCAGGCTTGAGGAAAATGTCCGCGATGATTTGCCGGAGCGCGTGCTTCCGCTTATGTCCACGCCGAACAGGTAGCGCCAGGTGTGCGCCTGGGAAAAATCAATGGCCAGGGTCACCCGTTCGCTCCGGTAACAGGAGGCGGCCAGACAGCAGAGGGCAATCACGACAACCGGCAGCTGCTTCATCGTCAATGGTTTATCCTTGCATAGCGTCCGTCGTATCGGTACAATTGAGAGGCGGGCATATCAGCGTTTCGGACGTCAACGTCGCGGCCGCCCGTACCCGG
Source organism: Chitinispirillaceae bacterium (assembly GCA_016926315.1). The sequence goes on along the minus strand of JAFGOU010000108.1, from coordinate 5,259 downwards.
CAAGGCCGGATACGCAAGATGCACATAGTTTCTTCACCCAGACCCTAATAATAAATTATGCACTGGACACTATGAATCCCCGGACCAAAGTTTTTAAGCAAGGCACCCATTTGTTTCACGAGAATGACCGTTCCCGGGAGTTGTATATCATCCAGAGCGGCAACGTGCGGGTGTACCGGACCCAGAACGGCCGTGAAGTCGAACTCTCGGTGCTCGGCAAAGGCGCGGTGCTCGGTGAGATGGCGCTCATCGACGGCCGCCCGCGGAGCGCTTCGGCAAAGGCGCTTGATGATTGTTCCGTGGCTATCGTCGACGCCGACGCGTTTCTCGACCGGATCAGGGGCGTGCCGTCCTGGTTCCTTACCGTCATTAAAATGACCTGTCAGAAAATCCGGAACGCCAACCGGTTGCTCCAGAGCATGGGCGGCGGACGTCACGGCGTCAACATACTGCTGGCGCTCTACTACCTGTTTGCGCGTCAGGGGGAATCACTCGGCTTTGCGCAGACGAAACGCGCCATGGTCAGGCTTCTTGGCGCCTCGGAACAGAACGTGGCCCGTATCGGTGATTTCCTTGTCAACCATGGATTTGTCGAATGCGCCGGGGACAAGATCGTTCTTGCCGACAGGAAGCGGTTCTCCGATTACTGCGATTTCCTCCGGTTGTTCGTTCAAAAATCCTATGACCGGACGCAGCAACCTTCGCGCGAAACGCAGACGCTGGTGTGCGCCATGGCCGAAGCGTATCCGGAATGCATTTCCGCGTCAGGGGCCGCACAGGTGCAGATTCCGGGGAATGAACTCCACGACCTTGTCCGTGAACTTGACCTCCATACCGCCGGCAGCGATAGTATCGCCTTCATGGAACAGAACGGGCTCGTCACGCTGAAAAAGGATGAGAATGCCGAGGCCGAAACAGAAAAGCCGGGTTCGCTTTCCGCAGCGACGGTGGCGATCAATGCCCCCGTCATGCGGCAATGGTACCTGTACTGCACCTTCAACGAAATGATGCTTGTATTATGAAAACGAACGCCCGGACCATCCTGCTTTCCGCACTCATGCTCATGGTGCATTTCCACCCGGTCGCGGCTGAAACGAAAGTGGGCGGGGTGCTGAACGGTGAAAACCGCTGGGACCTGCCCGGCAGCCCTTACATGGTCGAAGCCGATATCCTGATACCGCGTTTTGCCCACCTTACGATCGATCCCGGCGTCAAAGTCATTATTGACTCGCAGCCGCGGCCTGTCCCGGATACGATGGCTCAGTTCGACGCGCTTGATTCCGGCAGCATTTCAATCAGGGTCGAAGGCACGCTTTCCTGCGTCGGTAAAAGAAACCGCCGCATTGTCTTTGCCCCGGCCAGTACGGGTGAAAACCGGCTCGGCTGGTACGGCATTATTTTCAACAAGGTCAACGGCAAGTTCAGCGAAATCGCCTTTACCGACATTACCGGCGCGTATTACGCCGTTACCGTAAGCGCGTGCGATCCGCTTATCCGGAATTCGATACTTGAGCACAATAATATCGGTGTCAACTGCCTGAAGAACGGCGCCGCTCTGGTTTACAACTGCATGATCGCAAACAACTTTACGGCGGGTATCAGGGTGCAGCAGGCCGCGCCGCACATCGCCAATTCGATCATCATGAAAAACCGCAACAACGGCGTCTGGTGCGATGGCGTATCTCCGGTGCGGTTCGAGTACAACTGCGTGTCCGGCAACCGCGACGGCGATTTTCTGGACTGTGATCCGCGCCTCGGACGGCCCGCCCGTATCACGCGGACAAAGGATTCGACGGATATCGCCTGGAATAGGGTCGGCGACCCGGTATTTTTCGGAAGCGCGTCCGATTCGGTCGCTTTCAGCCGGGACCTGCAGGTCCCGACCGACAGCTCAAAGGTGAAAAACAAACGGCTTGCCAGGCTCGTTCAGAAACGTCCCCGGGACTCGAGCTTCGCCCGCTACCGCACTAAACAGCGGCCACGGTATTTCCTTTCCCGCTACTCGCCCTGCATCAACAACGGCCACCCGGGGAACGCATTCAAGGACGTGGACGGGTCAAGAAACGATATCGGGATCTACGGCGGACCGGACTTTTTTGTGCGGGATAAATGAGGCGTCCGCCTCTTTATAGGATCCTGTACTGTACGTCAGGGACTCTAACGTCTCCGCGTGCGATAGGCGTCGGAATATCGGAAGTGTACATCGCAGGTCCTGATCGTGATCCCGGTCGGCCGGTTGAAGTCGATGAAGAAGTCGCGCACCGTGACCCAGATACGCGCGTGGGTCATGGTCGGATCGAGTGACGGCAGCGCGCCCACGATCCACGTCCCCCCCCTGCCGGCAAGCATGAAGAGAGAATCGAGCGGTTTGGTGACCGAATCAAGGTCCAGGTTCTGGTACTGCCAGTCGTACCTCCAGGTTTCAGATTCGACTACCATGCTGTCGGGCGAGACGGGGACGATGTAGGTGTCTATCGAGGTGTCGGCGATGACACTGTCGGCATCGAGAATGCGCCAGGTGGTGTCACTACCGGACAGCGATGCGACCACCCTGGTCCCGGCAGGGAGTGTATAGGAGATGTTGCCGCTGTCTGCCGCGAAAAAGTAGGAGTGCCCGGTGTCGATGTCGATCGTGTCACGGACGCTGTCGGGAAACAGCTCGTTATACAGGTAGGTCAGCGTAAACTTATCTGCATTGGCCGGGTCGGCCGGATTGAACGTAACAAGTCCCTTGCCCTTCACGGAATAAACGCCGATCCAGCGTATCGCCGGATTGCGGTTGACCGGGAGAAGGCCGGAAAACGGCGTGCCGACGAGTTTCCGGTTGTAGCGGATAAAAAAGTCACCTTTGATCTTCAGCGTTTTTCCCGTTTCAGAAGTGACGGTGGCATAGAGCACGGCCGGAGCGCTGAACGCACGCAACAGGGTACCGCCGATTGATAGTATGGTAGCAAGGGCCTGGTCGTCGAGGGTGGAGACCCCCATCGCTGCGCCCCATCGGTCGATAAAGGGGACAAACGCCGCGGGATTCGACGGGTCCACGGCCATGAGGTCCGCGAGAAACGCGGCATGTTCCTGCTGCGGCATCGACGCCATGCCCGGCGGCAGTGCCGCGCGCGCGGCGCCGTATACCCTGGGGGAGAGCCCCCGTGTGGTAAAAAATACCGAATCAGGGATGACGAACGAGACTTCCGCGGAATCGGGCAGCCGCGAGGCTCCGCCGATGACCGGGAGCGCGGTGATATTGAGCACGGTATCGGTACCGTATCCATCGATCACGTGGTCGGTCGACCAGGTCCACTCCACCGAGACCACCTTTTCCCCGCCGAAATAGGCGCGTACGGTCAACGTGTCGCCGGGCGCGGCTTCGGCATACGGCTCATAGGTAAAGCCGATGGAGCGGAGCGCGTCGGGCTCGATACGCTCGTACCGGGTCGGGAACTGGGTGCAGTGAGCAACAAAGCCGACGACAAGGAGCGTCGCTGCCAGAGTAAATAATGAACGATTCATGGTACAGCCTTTCGCATCAGAATTCAACCTTGAGGCCCAGCGCGGGCCGGGTGATGTCGGCAAAAATCACCTTTTCAGAATAGTCGTAATTCCACTGGTACCCTGAAAATTCAGGACTCCGGTACCCATAGTTGAACAGGTTCTCGACATGGGTCACGTCGATATAGAGCGACCAGAACCATTTGTCGTAGGTAAACTTCTTCTCCCAGCGCACGTCCCAGCCGATATAGGGCGCCATGCGGTCGGAATTGCGCGCCCCGACTTTCGGCACGTAATAGCCTCCCGTGGCGTCGAAATAATCGACCCCGAGTATCGGCGTGGTGGGATCGCCGCTCACGAACCGCAGCCGGGTGCCGATGTCCTGCGACGGCGTGATCTTGTAATTGCCGATGAGCTGCAGGTAGTGGGTCTGGTCGCTGGAAAAGAGGTCCCATTTTCCGAGCTGGTTGTCCCACCGTTCGCTGCGCGAAAGCGAATAGGAGACCCATCCGAAAAAGCGCTTGCTCTGCTCGTGCTTTACAAGAATTTCCATGCCCCGCATCCGCGCCTTGCCGTCGCTGTAGAATTTCTGCGGATTTCCCTGGGCGATCTCCTTTTCGCCGGCCGACCGGGTGTTGTCCCACTGCCGGTTGTAATAGATCTGGAGATCGGCGTTAATGAGGTCGTTAATCCGCCACTCGTATCCGGCGACATACTGAGAGCCCTTCTCTGCGGGCAGCGACGGCTCGCCCCACTGTTTGTCGATCGCCTGGCCGATAGGCTGGGGGGTCTGGTTATAGGTACCGAGCGATGCCTTGATGACCCGGCCAGGCAGGTGGGTAAAGCGCGCGGTAAGCCGTGCCGACGGTTCGCCGGAGATCCCGCGGTTGTTTTCAAACGACCGGTAGTTCCAGAACTCGGGAACGATGCCGCCGTCATGAATCAGCTCGGGGTAGTAGTCATACCGCACACCGGGAGTGAGCGACAGACGGTCGATCGGTTTCCACTCGAGCGAGGCATAGGCGCCGATCGGGCCGAAAACGATGTTGCCGGTATCGCGGACAATCTCCAGTGAGGCGTCGGGAAAGACCAGCCGGTAAGCGTAAGGGTAGATGTCGGCGTCGAGTCCGAGTCGCCAGGTAATGGCGTCGCTCTGTTTCAGAGTCATCTGGTCACGCAGATAATACTCCCACCCTTTGGCCTTGATGTTGACCTGTCCGAAAATCGAAACCCCGGCCTTTTCGTAATCGGTCGAGAACCGCAGCTCATTCTTGATCTTCGGGGTGATCTCCCAGTCCCACCCAAGAATACCCAGGTGGAAAAACTGGTCGAACGTAGCGCGGCCGGTCTCGGCGTCGATCTCTGCAGTGCCGCCCCTGACCTCGCTTGCCACCAGGTCCATTGCGTCTCTGGAACCGAAAAAGGTGAAATACAGCTGCTGGTTTTTGGAGATCGCAATGTCGGTACGCGCTAAATAATCCCAATAATACGGCACCACGGTGAAGGGGAGTGAGAGGCCGAGAACGTCGAGGGTAAAACCCAGGACATCGGCCATATAACTGCGGCGTCCGGCCAGGATAAAGGAGATACGGTCGGTGATCGGTCCCTCAACCAGGAAGGAGGCGTCGAGCAGATTCGCGTCGAGATAGCCGTGGTAGCGGTCGGTTTTGGCTTTGCGTCCGGTAATCTCCACCACGCCGCCGAGCGCGCCACCATAACGCGGATCCCAGCCGCCGGGGTAGAGGTCGATTCCTTCAAGCGCGGTCGAGT
>JAFGOU010000107.1 GCA_016926315.1 Chitinispirillaceae bacterium | reverse complement strand
CTATCGTCAATTTTTTTACTACAATCCAACGATAAAAATAGGTCTGCAACCCCCTTATCTCATATTTTTAACCGGACACTACTGACTTCAAATAATTAATGGAAATGTTTTTTGGCTGAAGGCTTTTGACGGGGTAGGGGGTGGGCGCCGTTTGTGCGGGTTTTCCGCTTCTGTGTACCCCCACCCTCAAACTCTGTACCATTGAAATCCAATAAAATTTACCTTTTTTTGTATTGAAGCATTGAGGAAGGGGTTTGCGCTCAAAGGGTCCCTCAGGGGTGGCCCGAAGGGACGGGTGCCTCAGGGAAGGAGCGCAGGCCCCTGCAGTAAATGCGTTACAATCGCGCAATCTTTTTAACGAGCTGTATATATATTTTATCGGAAGCGATAAAAACCAGCACAAGAAGGAACCCGTTGTGGCGAAAACGAAGATACTGAAAAAGAGCCTCAGATATCTCATCACCCATATCCCGGGCGGCGTGACTGCGGCAAAGGGGTTCTCGGCCGCGGGGGTCCGCGCCGGCATAAAGACGGAAGAGAAGGACGACCTCGCTCTGCTCTCGAGCGCCACCGGCTGTACGGCCGCCGGCACCTTCACCACCAACGCGATACGGGCGTCGAGCGTTGACTGGTGCGAAAAGCTACTGCCCTCGGACGGCATACGGGCGGTCGTGGCGAACAGCGGCTGCGCGAACGCCTGCACCGGGGCGCAGGGCGAAAAGGACACGGCCCGGACCGCAGAGCTCGCCGGCCTGGTACTGCGCGTGCCGCCGGAGGCCGTCCTCGTGGCCTCCACCGGCATGATCGGGAAGTTCCTCCCCATGGAAAAGATTGCCGACGGCCTGCGGCAGGCGGTCACGCTCCTGTCGCCCGACGGCGGGACGCGGTTCGCCCGCGCCATCATGACGACCGACACGGCCGCCAAGGAGGCCGCGGTTCGGGTGAAGATGCTCTCCGGGAACATCGTCATCGGCGGGTGCGTCAAGGGATCGGGCATGATCTGCCCGAACATGGCGACCATGCTCGCTTTCATCACGACCGACGCGCGGGTGGCGGCCGGGCGGCTCTCCGCCATGGTCAGGCGCGCGGTGGACCGGACCTTCAACAATCTGACCGTGGACGGCGACACCTCGACGAACGACATGGTGCTGGTGCTGGCGGGCGGGGCGTCCGGGCTTTCGGTCTCGTCCGAGCCGGAGACGCAGGTATTTGAAGAGGGACTGTTCGAGGTGTGCAGCGAGCTCTGCAGGAAGATAGCGGCCGACGGCGAGGGCGCGACCAAGCGTGTGGAGATAACGATCTCCGGCGCAGGGAGCGAGGCGGGCGCGCGCAGGGCAGCGAAGGCGGTGGCGAACTCGAACCTCGTGAAGTGCGCGCTCTTCGGCAACAACCCGAACTGGGGACGGATCGCGTGCGCCGTGGGCTATTCAGGCACCGCGTTCTCGCGGGAAAAGATGAGCATTTCAATCTGCGGCGTTACGGTGTTCAGGAACCTCCAGCCCGCGCCGTTCGACGAGAAAAAGGTTTCAAAGCTGCTGTCGCAAAAGGTGGTTGCCATAGATATAAACCTGGGGTGCGGGGAAAAGAGCGCCGTGGCCCACACGTGTGATTTCAGTTATGATTATGTGAAGATCAATGCCGAATACCATACCTAAGGCCGAATAATATTCACTATCTTATGGATGGCTGAGCCCAGTCACCCCCTCGCAGGTTTCATGCCGAGCAACGAGCATCTGTTTGGGGGGACTGTCAGGCACCCTTTCAGGAAACCCCTCGCTCATCGGGAGAGGGGTGATGCGACAGCAGCGGGGAGAGGTCATCTTTGCGGGGTAACCGGGCCCGGCCGCCCTCCCGAAGGGAGTCTTCCTCACGCGAAAGCAGCTGACGCCATTATATATTCTTGATAGCGGGGGTTTGATTTTCCGCGACAGAGCATGAGGGTGCGGGTAACGGATGCCCGAAATCTGCACGGGAGCCGCCCACCCGCCACCCCGAATAAGGCCTTTAGCTGAAAAACAATTATCTTGAAGGGGAAAATATGATTAAAAAAACAGTTCTTGTCATAGCCGTATTGATTTCACTATTATTAAGCTCCTGCGCGGCGCTCAATTTTCTGGGCGAGAGGCTCAATGTCTTTCTTGTCAATTTTTCGTTCAGCGGCATCGGCGTCTCGCTCGTGACCCCGCCGGGCCTGATCAGTTTGAAGCTCTCCGACTACGGCATCGCGGTGAACTGCAGGGTCACGGCGAAAAACGACAACGCCACCCGCGCGGTATTCGACGGCGCGAGCTTCATGCTCCGGGTGAGCGACACCTCCCGCGCGGCGCGCGGGATCCAGGCGCCGGTGCCGTCGTTCGCCGTGGAGCCCAATTCCCAGACGACCATTACGGTGCCGTTCAGGATCATGCTTGACAATCAGCTGTTTTCAAAGACGGTCCTGAGCAAGGTCGTCTACGGCGACCGGATCCCGTACCGGGTGAGCGCGGACCTGCTGTTCAACCTCCTGCCGGTCGAGACCGGCGGCACCAGGGGCGTGCCCGCGCTCGGCTCGCGGACCATGACGCTCGACCTGGTGAGCGACGCGGTCGACACGCGGCCGGACCTGGGCGGGCTGGCCGGCAAGGCATTCATGGCCGCGCTGAACCTGATTTCGGGCCGCTGACAGCGGGCGGATAAATCCATCCGAAGAACCGGAAAACGCCTTGACGATATGTGTCAAAAAGACTATATTTGATGTTAAATTATGACAACCTACCACAAGCGGGACATGGCGGATGCGGTTGCCGGCGCGCTTGAGTCGATGCCGGTCGTCGTTATTACCGGTATGCGCCAGGTGGGAAAGAGCACGCTTTTACTGAAAGACCCGCGGTTTTCCAAACGGCGCTATATCACGATGGACGATTTTTCGGCGATTGAGGCTGCGCGCCGCGATCCCGAAGGACTGCTTTCGGAAGGCGGGCCGATGACCATCGACGAAGTCCAGCGCTGCCCCGAACTTCTGCCGGTCATAAAAAGGATGGTGGATCGGAAACGTCATCCCGGCAGATTTATTGTGTCCGGTTCAGCAAACCTGTCGCTCCTGAAGACCGTTACTGAAACGCTTGCCGGCCGTGCCGTGTATCTGGTGCTCAATCCGTTCGATCACCGCGAGATCCGTCAACAGACGAACCGAAGGCCTTTTCTCTCTTCTTTTATTCAGTCAGAGATGAAGTTGCCCGGCAGCGCGTCCAGACCGGTTGTGTCAGGCGATGTGCTGCGCGGAGGAATGCCGTCCGTATGTCTGGAGAAAGGCGGTAATCCGGCAACGTGGTTCAAAGGGTTCGAACAGACATATATGGAAAGAGACCTGCGGCAGCTCAGCAATGTGGTTGATCTGGTCGTCTTCCACCAGCTTATGCAGCTTTCCGCGTTGCGCTCAGGCAGGATCTTGAATATCAGTGAACTGGGACGGGACGCCAAGTTGAATGCCATGACGACAACACGGTATCTGAATCTGGCACAGACCTCGTTCCTCCTGCGCACATTACCTCCTTATCTGAAAAACCGTTCCAGCCGGATCATTAAAGCGCCCAAGATTTACTTTACCGATTCAGGTTTTGCCTGTCATTTATCCGGTATTACCGGGGCGGGAGCGTTATCGCGTGATGTCATGTGGGGTCAGATGCTTGAGACCTGGGTTGCCCAGAACCTTTCTTCGATTATCGAGGCGTTTCTCCCGTCGGCCGGAATGTATTACTGGAGCGTTCAGGGACGCCATGAAGTGGATTTTATTATAGAATCAGGCAGGGAGTTGCTCGCACTGGAAATAAAAGGAGCATCCCGTTTCAACGATGGTGATACCGGAGGATTGCAAGCGTTTTTACGGCTGTCTCCGTCCGGAACAAAGGCAATCCTTGCTTACAACGGCACCGAATCCATACGTATCGATAAAAATATCTGGGCGATACCGCTTTCCCTTCTGGTATCCTGAAATTCCGTTTGTTGCGGTTTTTGTCCGCCTGTTTTATTTTTACCCGCGCAGTAATGGCGGTTTCTGACGTATAGAATTATTGCACCATTAGCTCGGCTGGTATCCCGATAGCGATCGGGATTAATCAGCAGGTCTGGAGTTAAGAATACGCACCATTAGCTCAGTTGGTATCCCGATAGCGATCGGGATTAATCAGCAGGTCTGGAAACAAGATTACGCACCATTAGCTCAGCTGGTATCCCGATAGCGATCGGGATTAATCAGCAGGTCTGGAGTTAAGAATACGCACCATTAGCTCAGTTGGTAGAGCAACTGACTCTTAATCAGTAGGTCCTAGGTTCAAATCCTAGATGGTGTACCACTAAAGAGCCCCGAAACTCATTGAAATTATGCGAGTTTCGGGGCTTTCTTTTTTCATTTTTCCACCTTTCTCATTTTCCCGAAAACGCCAAAAAATGGCGCTTGCGGCACCTTTACCGGCCCTGCGGATTCTTTTAACCGGGCATACCCGCGCGCAAAAGGGGTTTTCAACAACACGCCGCAGTGCGTGGAGATCATGAACTTGAAGGGAAACTATTATCCTGATATATATTGAAAAGGTCTATGGATAAATGGGAAAAAGTCCTCACGCTCCACCGGCTTCTGAGCAGCCGAAAGTATACGATCCCCCTGGACACCATTTTGAACGAGATCGAGTGCTCCGAGGCCACGTTCCACAGGCTGCGCTGTTTCCTTCAGGACCGTTGCGGCGCGCCGATTGTTTTCGACCGCAGGTACGGCGGATATCATTACGACACATCCGAAGGCGCTTCCTTCGAGTTGCCGGGCCTCTGGTTCAGCCACGACGAGATCGAAGCGCTCCTCTGTTTCGACAGCGCTGTAGAGAGCCTGCAGCCAAGTTTTTTCAGGGAGATGTTCGAACCCCTTAAAAAGCGGTTCGGGCCGGCGCTAAAAGCCCAGAGAACGAGCATGGCCGTCCTGCGTGAGCGCATAAAGATCCTTTCCATGGCCTCCCGTTCCTGCGACCCGGAAATTTTCAGGACCATAGCCTCTGCCGTGGTCCGGCGCCGGAGAATAATTATCGGCCACAGGACTCTCGCAGCGAACAGTATCACCGAAAGAACAGTTTCGCCGCAGACGCTCGTCCGTTACCGGGACAACTGGTATCTGGACGCCTACTGTCACTTGAGGAAATCCCTGCGCACCTTCGCGCTTAACCGGATAGAGAAGGCAGCGCCGACGCCGGGAAAATGGCAGAGTGTTCCCGAGGATCGGATGAAAGCCTTTTTCGCCGACGCGTACGGCATTTTCACCGGCAAGGCGGATAAAAAAGCTACTATTAATTTTTTCGGCCTGGCGGCCCGCGATGTTTCACGCCAGGAGTGGCACCCGAAGCAGCAGGGCAGATGGATCGATGAAAAAACCTATCGTCTGACCGTCCCCTACGGTCACGACCGCGAACTTCTCATGGATGTCCTCAAATGGGGCGACGAAGCGCGCATCGTAAGCCCGGCTTCTCTCAGGAACAAGGCCCTCGCCGTTCTTTCCCGTACAATAAAATATTATAAAAAATAGTCCGGCTCTCATGATTTGAGAGTACCGTGCAGTATTATTACTGTCGTAAGCGGACAAAAATCGTCCTCTTTATCGGAGGTATATAATGACGGCTCACTGTCCTTTGTGCAGGAACCCTGTGGTCGCAACACAGCGGCGCGTCGTGGCCGGAAGGATTGCGGAAAGAAAAAAGATACTCGCTCAAAGCATCGACGCGCTGAACAGACGTATCCGGCTGACTGAAGAGAGGGCCGGAAAGGCGGCCGAAAAAGCGTATGAAAAGGGAAACGCCGAAGGTTGGCGGATGGCGGAACGGCACCATAAAAAAATGACCGATATGCGGATGTGGTTCAAGGAACGGGAGCACAGGCTGCCGCCGGCGCTTCTGGCCAGACCGCAGGCGCTACTGTCCGGTCTCAGGAAAAAATTCCCGAAGGACAGGTTTAAACTCATCCCCAAGGGAAACGGCATCATCCAGACTATAAGGTATAACGGCAATGACGCCGGCAGTATCGTCTACGTGTGCAGGCCGGATGCCGGGTGGCTTGAGGAACTGGACACAAGGCAGGTAGAGGCACTCAAGGGGCGGTGCAGAGCCCGGGCCGGCATCCAGGTCGTGAGAAACGCCAGGAACAACGCGTGCGGCTGCGGGATTTTCATCATCTGCCAGAAAACGGTACTGAGCTTCGCCGCGGTGGTGCGGGAGGGGGTGCTTCTGTCCGCGAGAATGCAGGAGGATTCCGCGCAGAAACATGAGATACTCAGCCGGTTCACTGTTTGATTTCTTTAAAAACCATTTAAAGGAGCAATGAAATATGAATATCATTGTTCGCGATGTGTTTAAATCAGGCCGATGCTGCGGAAGGCTGTACGATACTGCGGATATCGAGGAAGGAAAAGGTAACGGCGAGAAGAACTTGCAGTCAAATCTGCGTATCATCCGCCGATCCGAGAATTTATATGAGATCCTGCCGGCCAAGGATTGGAGGGGCCTTCAGTTTGCGGGCCGTTGGACATTCACCTCGAAAGCCTTTCGGGAATTTGACGGCATGATCCGCGGTTGGCTGAAGAAAAGGTCCGGGTTCGGGGCCTATCGGGGGTTCTGGGGAGGCGGGCACAGCAGCTCTCACCGCTACTATCCGCCAGGGAACGAATCCGGAATAGTCTGTGATTCTAATGCGTGTAACTCCGTACACCGGGAAATAAGGCGCCGCAGGATCGCGGACGGTCTTACCACCCGGGCTGTCTTCATTAACAGTAAAAAACACACGATCGCGCTCGCTTTTAAATGGCAGGGAATGGGCCTTTACTGGACCCGTGATAACCTGGGGCTGATCCGGGACCGCGCCCTGACGAAGGAAGAGGAGACAATGCTCGTGCAATGCAACCTGACCATTCAGGACGAAGAGGACCCCAAGGAATACGTGGTGCTTCACGAAGGCGACGCGCAATATATCCGCGAGGTCGCCCAGCTGGAGAAGAAAAAATGAACAGGACAGGCTTCAAATTCCGGGAGCATGTCCGCCTCATGGAAAATTGACGGTGGAGCAATTTTACGAATAATTGAACCCTAAGGAGCATATATGAGAACGGAACTTTTAAGACGCAGGCGGTATTCAAGTCTCGGGCCAATTATCGTGAAAGAAACACAGAACAACTCTCCGGGTACCGACACTTTTTCTTCAAGCAAGCATGTGAACCGGTGGGTCATGGACTTCTTAAAGACCTATCTTCACGCGCTCCATGCCGGCATTCTTTCGCATCCGGAGATCAAGATCGCATCGTTCCATGCCATAACGTCAATAGAACATCCGTTAATTTCAAAGCCCGGAACGGCATTCCAGGCTGAAAACGGCCTTGTCCAAATCGAAGATAGTTTCATCTACGCACAGGTCAACTATGCAGGCGCAGATTATTACGTCAACCTGATCAGCACAAATCACGGCATGGACGGGATCATCCATGATATCGTTGTTTCCGGGACATCGCCGGAGGCGAAGCGCCCCGACGCGCTCCGCGACCTTCTGGTGAGCGAATGCATCATCAACTCCATGTACCGGGGAAAGATCCTGCGGGTGGTCGAGGCGCCGGCACGGCACGACGACGAAGACCCCATGAACCTGCAGGTGGAGATCGTCAAGGACCTGGAGAACGCCGTACTTGAAGACATTTTCCTGCCAGACGCGGTGTCCGGCGAACTGCGACAGTTTATCGAATGCGTGACAAGGTACGATGAGCTGAAGACGTCCATGCGCTATCTTTTGTCAGGTCCTCCGGGAACGGCTAAAACACAGGTAGTCCGCTCCATTGCGAAATCCTGCGAGGGGAAGGCCACCATACTGCTCGCCAGCGGCGGGGACGCCCGGCTGAACATGCTTTTCTCCTTCGCGAATATCTTCAGCCCCGCCATCCTGTGCGTCGATGATATAGACCTCATCGTGGGCGACAGGACGGAACTGGTCCAGAGGAACGTCCTCGGCACATTCCTGCAGAAGCTCGACGGTTTTGTGGAGAGCCATGTCTTTGTGCTGGCGACGACGAACGACAAGAGCATGGTGGATCTTGCCGCCAGCCGTCCCGGCCGGTTCGACCAGGTCATCGACATGGGCGCGCTTGAACCGCGCAATTACCTTGACCTGGTGCAGCGCCGCACCGACGATCAGGAGATACTGCTGTTGTTCGGTGACAAGGACGTTTTGGCGCTTCTTAAGGCGAAAAAGGTGGTCGGCGCATTTCTTGCGAACCTGGTAAAGCAGGTCGTGCTGCGGAAAAAGACCAACGGCAGGGATGGCATTGGCAAAACGGAACTGCTTGCTATCATCAACAGGACCTACCGCGGTTTCTATCGGCCTTATGAGGACCCGATGAAAAGCGGCATGGGTTTTACGAATATGAGAGAGACGGTGGATGCTTTCTGAGGGCGGCTGGGGCAGTCACAAAAACCTTATGCTTTAAGACGGGTTTATGCTGATGTATCATAGGCTGGTATTAATTGTCAATAAACTGATTTCCCTGTATGTTACAAAATTACACTGCAGCAGAATCGCGCAGATACTTGTCAGGAAGCTGTGCACCCTCCATGTGAGAAAAGACCGGTTCTGCGAGGGCCATCTGGCCGGGATCGTTGAAGCCGGCCATATGACGGAAATACTTAAGAGGCTTAAGGAGCTGAGAGGGGAATGATCATTTTTACCCGCATTCCGTCTTAATCATTCCTGACCAGCACTTTCTCTTTGAGGTTTATGATCCGGTACGCGGGGCGGCGCGTTTTTGACGAAACCATCCTCAGCCACTTTCTGATAACCGATATTGTCCTTCTGTCCAGTTTCGACACCTGGATGGTCCACGAATCAGCCCGCTCCTGGTACCGGATCCTGACCCAGCCCGACCTTATGACCCGCGCGAGTATCACGTTCCGAGCATAGCCCTCCGTAGGAGGCTGTTCCCTGAACCGCGAATACTGCGATTTGAGATAGGACGGCGTCAGGCGGTGCCTGACGGGGAAAGCCAGTATGCCGGTGCTCCGCTGCGCATGGGGAAAAGATACGTCATTGGAACGACAATTACTGTCGCTGAAGATTTAAAGATCCAGCTCCTGCCCGTCCTTGAGACCAAGATGGACATTCTTGAAATACTGCGGATAATTTCCCGGCAGTTCGGTATGGACCGGGATGATCACACCGGGATTCAATTTCTTGACCAGTTTCTGCAATATCGGGACTGGCGCGTGGCCGCTCGTGTGCGCGTCTTCGCATTGCACTCCCTTTTTGGCGAGCATGGCGATGAAATCAGCGACGCGCGGGTCGATAGTTTTATAGCCGCCCCAGAGCGAATACACGAGCGTGCCGCCAGCAAGGCAGTTGAGGCGTATCAGATCGTCTCTCATGGTGGGCCTGACCATGAGAATGACTTTTGAAGGATCGGCCGCGATTTTTTCCCTTGGCATCCAAAACGGCCTGAACCGGTCTCTGATGTCCTTTTTGCCCATATAGAAGAGCGTTTTATCCCCTGCCTTGATAAGCAGTGCGTGCGCGTCGAACGCGGAGTGGTCCATGCAGAAGGGAGTGATCAGAAAATCTTTTATCCGAAACTCGTCCCGGTCGCGGTAGGGCAAAAACCGCGAGGCAGACAGATGGCTGGAGGCCGGGCCGAACTGGGAGGTCAGTTCCATGAGCTTGGCAGTGGGCGCGCCCGCGTACACCGGCACTTCGGGCTTTACATGGGAAAGCAGGCCGTAATGGTCCTGGTGCGCGTGCGAAATATAGACATGAGTATGCCTTTCTAAAATTATAAATTATCCGGCCTGCTTTTGATCGGTTCGGTCCCCTCGCTGAGGAGGGTAATGTACCGGTCGTAGGACCAGGTCCGGTTCCGCCGTTTGCCGGTCACTTCACGGACCATGCCGAGTTCCTGCAGTTTCTTCAATGCGCCGGCAACGGTTGCCGGATGGAGTTTTGTCATCCGGCAGGCGATTGAAATTGTCAACAGCGGCTTCTCCTGCAATGCCTGGTGCACCCGCAGGACCGTACCGCCGATACGTTTGAGCTGCCCGATGCGGTCGCGGTCTTCCCGGGCACGTTTAAGGAGCGCGGCGGCGGTTTCGGCGGCCTGCCGCGCCGTCGTTTCGACCGCTTCGGCAAAAAACGCCACCCAGGCCTCCCAGTCGCCTTCGGTGCGCACGCGCTGCAGGAGCGCATAATATTCATCGCGATGCGACTTGAAATAGAGGCTCAGGTACAGCAGGGGCTCGCGCAGGATTTTTTCATCACCGAGGACCAGGGTGATGAGGAGCCTGCCCAGACGGCCGTTGCCGTCGAGGAACGGATGGATGGTTTCAAACTGGACATGCGCGAGCGCCGCTTTGACCAGAAGGGGCGTGTGAAGGTCCGTGTTGTGAAGATAGTTCTCGAGATCAGCCATGCACGCCGTCACTTTATCGGCCGGAGGCGGCACATAGCGGGCATTACCGGGTCGTGAACCGCCGATCCAGTTCTGGGAGCGGCGGAATTCACCCCGGCCTTTTTCCGCGCCTCGTCCGGCAGCAAGCAGCACACCGTGGATTTCGCGCAGGAGGCGGCTGCAGAGCGGGAACCCCTCCTTAAGACGCTTAAGCCCGTAATAGAGCGCGGCGACATACCTTGACACTTCCCGCACTTCATCGAGAGGCACGCCGGGCATTTCTTCGATTTCAAACAGGAGAAGATCGGAAAGCGACGATTGGGTGCCTTCTATCTGCGACGACAACACCGCTTCCTTGCGGACATACATGTAAAGAAACAGCGCGGTATCGGGCAGGAGCGAGGTGGCGCTGTCAAGCCTGCCAAGGGCAATAAGCGCTTTGTCAAGACGCTCCTGCAGTGCGGGCGTAATCTCCAGCGCGGGTGACGGCGGCAGCGGGTGCGGGACAAAAGCCCGGACCGTCTCCCCGGCTGTTGAACTGGTTACATATTCTCCGGTTGTTCTTTTCATATTTCCTTATTACAAAGAGTGAAACAGCCGCGCTTGTTATTACAATTAAGCGCCTATAATGTAATAATAATATATTGTTACCTCATTTTCAAGCACTTATTTCATTTAATATGGTTTAATGTAATTAGGGTTTCCTGAACAACTTTCCGTATTTTATTTACATTGCCATCAAATAGATATCCGCAATCCGGTTAAACTTCTTATTTAG
>JAFGOU010000106.1 GCA_016926315.1 Chitinispirillaceae bacterium | reverse complement strand
TTCAAAGAGATAAAAACAAAAAAAGGTATAAAAAGAATCAGATAGATTGTCTTATTCTTAAATGCAACAGCTAAATCATTCAGGGTTAACGTAATGATATTTCTTATCATCATAGGTATAGCTTTTCATGAATTTCTGATTGGAAATATTTCTGGGGCGAACCATCGAAGACCAAATGTCCTTGATGAAGCACAATGATGCGCGTTGCAAGGGTTTTTATCTCTTCGGGTCGATGGGAAGTAAAAATGATTGTTTTTCCTGAAGCATGAAAACCTTTCAGCAGCCTATAAATCTCTTTCGTCATTTCAAAGTCTATACCCGATGTAGGTTCATCAAAAAGAAGCACCGGCGGATCTGCCAGAAGAGCGCGCCCGATGCTTACCCTTTGCCGCAACCCTTTTGATAAAACCTGAATTTTATTATTACGAAAAGGGAGCAAATGGAATTCCTTCAGAATTTCTTCTATCCGCAAAAAGGGGACTTGAAAAAGACGGGCAAATATTTTGAGATTGTACTCAACGGAAAAGAATTCGAAAAGATTAGGTGTCTCCGGGACAAAACCGATTTTCCTCGCCACAGCCGATCTGTTTTCCAGATTGATGCTGTCCACCAGAACCTGTCCGCTGTCGGGAAGGATCCAACCAGCCAACATTTTCAAAAGAGTAGATTTACCCGCTCCGTTGTGCCCGATAACGGCAATCAGTTCCCCTTTTTCTACCTCAAGACTGGCTGGTAGAAGTCCTCTTTTTTCATTATAAACTTTTGTAAGATTATGAATCTCGATCTGCATATAATGTTGTTCTCTTGTCCGCCGTAAACCAGTGAAGACTTTGACTGTATCGGTCAATGTCTTCGGTATAGCCAGCGAACGGAAGGCGCTTGGATAAGACTCCTGCGCTCGCTGCTGTGCTACGCTATACGGACGATAACAATCACTAAAACTATCACAATCAAAACCCCAATGAGGAAGCCCATTTTCCCCTCCTTTCTTATGTTCGGTTATGCTCTAGACTTTGGTTTTCTCACAGGCTACGCGATGAATCCTGTCGTTTGTAAGGCGATTGGGGATAAAAAATCGCAATAACCATGCCATGCAGACATTGAGAAGCCCTCCACAGGTCAATTTACTCTTGATTTCACACATCTCACCACCTCATGTGCAGGCGCCCTATATGCATGTTTGACAGGGAACCGATTACTCCGAACGCACTCAACAACCATAGTATCACCATGATGACCACCACCACATTTAATATTTTCTTGATTTTCCCGTCCATGGGGAGGTACGTGTTTATAAGCCACAGCACGATACCGACAATGACCAGCGTGATGAGAATAGAGAGTAATGACATGGTTCCTTCTCCTCTTTTTAAAAAAAAGGTAAACTATCACCGTTTGCCGAAATAAAAAGCAATAGCCATGCCATTGCCATTATCTGAAGCTCACGTGCTATGTTATCCGTGGATTGAAGCCCCACCCACGGCAAGCAAGCGGAACAGCGCGCGATGGGGGATTCAGGAGTATTCTTGTTTTTAAGAAACGTTTTATTAATAACGTGAATTGTTTCGCGTTATTTCCGCTTATTTCATTGAAAAGCCGCCGTTTCGGGTTTTCCGAAGTTAAAATCGGTAAAACCGATATCGGTCGTCCTGAATGAATTTGTTTTAATAATATTGTATCCGTTTCCTGGGATTGACGGGTAATAGGCGATGGATAACTGAAAGCTGCTGAAAACCAAATATTCATTTTTAATTAAAGCGCCTATTCCTAGTTGTGAATACACCCGGCTGTTTTTGAATCCTGATGGTGCATTGCCAAGCATGCCGAGCGAACAAATCAGATACGGCCCGAACCTGAACCCCAACACATTCCACGGAGCATATGATTGGGTCTGGAGCGTTAAAACAATTTTTTTTGTTCCCCGCAAAGAGCTGCTGAATCCCCGGATCCCGTTTTCATTGTTGATAGTCAAGCTATCATTGGAAAACCGGTCCATTCCCCAGGTAACCTGAGGTTTGATAAACTGCCGGATTCGCCAGTTCCCGATTTCAAACAAATTGCTGAAATAATTCGCTCCTGCCGTAAAAACGCCCTGCTGTAAAGATGATCCATGAAAGAAAGTGCCGTATTCGAAGGCGGAACTCAGGTATCCAAATTCATGGTAATCGCCGAAGGATATGCGCGCGCCTAAATACAAACGACCGGTATTATCTCTTATCTGGTAACCGCCCGTTATTCCGCACACTTTTCCGACAGGCACATCTTCGATAACCCCGAAATTAAAAATGTAATTGTCCCTGAAGTATCTACGCGTTGAAATCCCCATGCCGGACAAATAAAAATCTTCGTTGGAATAAACATGCAATGAGTCATGCGTTTCGTCCGGTTTTTCAGGATACCGGACGCGCAGATAACGCGCGGCAACAATTGCATTGGTCGTACGCTCATCTTCCGTATTACCTTTAGAAATCCTGTTTGCACTGCCGGCCCAATAATCTTGAGTATTACGTTTTATATTCTGCTTCACGTGGGCCGGCACGGTATCGGGTAACGCATCTTTTTGGAACCGCTGGGCAATATTCAACCCCGCGCCCCATCGTGCAATGGGCGAATAAAACGGACGTTCGACCGTTACGCTCTTGCCGGAATTATCGTTTTCGTCAAAATTATAGTGCAGCACGGTGCTTACGTGGGAGTTTCGAACGTTCGGAATAGAATAATTTGCAGTAAAGGCGCTCATTCCATTGGAATGGTTCCAGGTATACGCATTTTGAAACTCATGACCGAATCCTGCAAAATCATTTTCAGTGAAGCCGACAGTGACTCGTGCGGTGGAAGCGTCGCCACACGGAATAATGCTCCATTTATCCAAAACACGGATATATATATCAACAGAATCGGTTGTTTTTTCTACGTGCACGACATTTAACAAGACTTCACGCACATAGTCCTGGGTGCGAATCAACCGCTCCGACTCTTTTACCAGCAAAGAATCGAATAGTTCGTTTTTACGGATAAGCAATATGTTCTTTATTGTAATGTACTGCGTTTTAACATGCAGCTTGTTCCCGGTTTTAAATACTATGTTTTGCGGTATGACCGCGGTGTCGTTTACTGAATAACCAAACGGATCCAAGGTAACAATGTTTATGTTCCTGATGATTTTCCCTTCAAAATTACCATACGGCAGCTGCAATGGCGCGAAAGGTATTTTTTTATATGAGGTTGAAGCAACCGGCTTAAAAACCAGGCCATACATAAATCTGGTGAACTTACTTTTATTTGAAAACTTTTCAATCTTCCTGTACACTTTTGACGAATCTGTTTTAACGGGGGTTTGTTGCGCAACGGCGGGCTGACTGATACAAAAGGAAACCAGATAAAACAGTAAAAGTATTTTTAAGCAAAACCGGCAATTTTGGTCATTCTGTTTCATGATTCTCCTGTTTCCACCGGTACGCAACGCACTTCGGCCTGAGCGGAGCACAGGCAGGCGCCGAAAATGAAAACGCACCCGGAGACATAAACCCACAGCAGCAATGCCATGATCCCGCCTAACGCCCCGTAGACCGCGTTCAACGTGGCGAAGTCCTTCAGATAGATTATGAACAGGCTTTCACCCGCCCGCAAAAGAACCGTCGCGCAAAGTGCGGCGGCCCAGACTTCGGCAAACCGCGTGGGCCGGCGCGGAGCGAGCTTGTAAAACAGGCTCAGACCGATGAAAAGCACCAACAGCGGGATAAAAAAACTTTCCAGACCATATACCCAGGAACGGAAATCATAGAATGGAAACAGCCAACCCTTCGCCATTCTCATCAGCACCGGCACCGCCATGCCCAGGAGGACCGCACCCGCCGTGATACCGAGCAGCAACAGGCTTTTCAGCAACAGCCGCCACCACTTGTACACCGTGGTGCCCCAGACGCGGTTGGTCGCGCGGATAAGGGTGATGAAACATTGGAGGGCGACCCAGAACAGGATGAGAAAGGCAACCACGCCCGCCTGTGCGCGCGCTTTGATTACCCCGGCGAGGGCGTCAAAAATGTGACGCTGCATCTCGCCGCTGATCGGGACGTAGATTTCTATATAGGCAATGATCTCTTCTCCGGCCCTGTCCCGGTCAATATAACACGATGCTATCGTGACGAGCAGTATTATCAAAGGAAACAGCGAAAAGAACACATTGAAGGCGAACGCTCCCGCCCAGTGTACCCCGTCATTCCCCAAAAACTTTTTGACCGCGAGACAAAGTATTGCCCAGACCCAGCGGGCCTTTTTGTCAAGCCGGCGTAAGGGTACGGCACTCATCGATCTCCCTTGTTTGATCGTCAGGATGTGTGGACCAACCGTTAACACCTATTCAGTGATACCGCAGCAGAGTTTTCGATTCAGGAATATCAAAAGCCAAGTTACTTATTGTCATCAAAACGCTTCTTGATGGCGAGAATCTCGTCCTGGATGTCAAAAAAAGCGTCCACCACATCAGGATCAAAGTGGGTACCCCTCCCTTCGCTGATAATGGCCAGTGAGTTTTCCACAGAGTATGGTCCCTTATAGGGTCGTTTGGAGGTCAGGGCATCGAATACATCTGCGATTGCCGCGATACGGCCGACGATTGGTATCTCTATACTCTTTCGACCATTTGGATAGCCGCTACCATCCCACTTTTCGTGATGATACAGGGCTATAGTCTCTCCCATTTTGATGAATTCGGCGTCCGAGCCCTTGAGGATTTTTGCGCCGATGACCGTATGCTGCTTCATGATTTCCCATTCCGCCGTGTCAAGCCGGCCTGGTTTCATCAGTATATGGTCGGGTATACCTATCTTGCCCACATCATGCATGGGCGCTGCATAAAGAATGGTTTCAACCCCACTTTCGTCCAGTCCCCAGCGGCGGGCAATCGCAACGGAATAACGGCTCATGCGCTTGTTATGTGCGCCGGTGTCCTCGTCCTTGTACTCAGAGGCCATGGACAGCCGGTAAATCGTTTCCAGCGAAGCCGCCCTGATCCTGTCAAGGGCATGATTTAATTCCTCGGTCCCGCGGGACACCTCGGACTCCAGCTCTTTCCGGTAATTACTCGTCAAGTCGTTGTAGGCCTTGACCTTCAGCAGGGACCGGACCCGGGCTAACAGTTCCGTCTTATCAAAGGGTTTTGAAACAAAATCATCACAACCGGCTTCAATTCCCTTTACCCGGTCTTCCGTTTCCCGCAATGCGGTAACCAGGATTATCGGTAGCTGTCGATGTGCGGTATCCTGCCTGACCCTGCGGGTAACTTCAAAACCATCCATGCCGGGCATCATTACGTCCAGCAGAATCAGATCGATTTGATTGCCGGAAAGTTTCTCCAGCGCTTCTTCACCGCTTGCCGCCTTGACAATTTCATAATTCTGCGGGGCAAGATGTGCTTCGAGAAGTTCAATATTCTGGGGCTGGTCATCAACAACTAAAATTACCGGTTTGTCTTTCATCCTCTATCTCCTTTGAATTTGACTTTTCACCATAGTAGAAAAGTCACCTAATATATTGACTGACCTCTTTCGCAAAGGTGCGCGTATTTATCGGCTTGCCTATGAATCCGCTGTTGGTTATGGTGTTTATCTCTTCTCTGCCTTCTGCCATAACCGAAGCAGTCACAAAAACAATGGGAATATCGCGAGTCTCTTTGTTTTGACGTAATATCCTGGCGGCTTCGGAACCGCGCATATCCGGAAGCCGCATATCCATAATTATTATATCCGGTTTTTCTTTCCTGGCAATGGCAATACCATCAGCGGCATTTTCCGCTTCAAACACTTCAAAGCCGGCGATCTCTAAAAGGTCTTTTTCAAGCAGCAGATTGTTTCCATTATCATCGATAACTAATGCCTTTTGCCTCATCTCACACCACCTTTCTGGACACAACAGGCAGAGTAAAACTGACCGAAGTGCCTTTATTCAGCCCCTCTGATTCTACAGAAAGCATCCCGCCGTGCAGCTCAACCAGTTTTCTGGAAAGCGGCAAACCGAGGCCGGTCCCCTCGGTTACCCGGGAATAGGGAGTATCGACCCGGAAAAAACCTTCAAATATTTTCCCCATGTTTTCAGGTGCGATACCGACCCCCGTATCCCAGACCACTATTTCTATCTCTGAACCGGCTTTCTTCGCGCGCATGCCGATTTTACCACCCTCGGGGGTAAATTTAAGCGCGTTTGAAAGCAGGTTGTAAATTATCTCTTTTACCTTGAGCTCATCCGCCTCAATATCCGGCAGATCTTCGGCTATTTCAAGCAACATGTGGAACTTCTTTTTACTGACCATATCCGCTACCAGCTGTGAGATCTCTCTTAACAGATTTTTCGTGGGCAAGCTGGATAATGACAGTTTCATCTTTCCGGCTTCAACTTTCGCCATATCCAGTATCTGATTTATCAGTAAGAGAAGGTGCTTCCCGCTTGTTAATACATTGCTTACGTATTTCTTCTGCTTCTCATTGAGCGGGCCGAAAGTCTCGTCGTATAATACCTCAGAAAAACCGTTAATGGAGTTAAGCGGGGTCCTGAGTTCATGCGACATGTTGGCCAGAAATTCGGATTTTGCACGGGCAACGCGTTTTAACTCGGTGGTCAACTCGTTTAACTCTTCATGGGCTTTTTTCAGCCCGTTTTCTATCTCTCTGCGCTCGGTAATGTCTTCGATAGCCAGGAGGATGATCCGTTCTTTTCCAAACACTCTTTGAATCTGCCGGGCATTTAAAAGCATTATACGTTTGCCAATGGTTGCAAAATCGTGTTCAACCTCATAGTTGTCAAAAGTCGTCTTTTGGGGAAGTATGGTTTCCAGCAGGTCCCGCAGCTTGGGGATATCCCACTGCTTATTTCCAAGGTCATAAATAAGCTGTCCCACGGTCTCTTCAGGTTTTACCTTAAAGACTTCATAGAATGAACGGCTGACTGAGACTACCCTTAAATCCTGGTTCAGAGCAATCAATGGTTCACGTATGGTGTTAATGATGCTCTCGGCGTATTCGCGGGATTTCATTTCGGTACTTTTCCGGACCATTTTCTGTCTCCTAACGTTCGGTGATGCCATGAGCTGACCCCTACCGTTTATTTTTGTTCTTCTGCTTCATCCTTAACTTTTTGGGCCGCTTTTTCTTCCTCTTGAATAACTTTTTTTTCTTCTGCTTTTTTTTCTATAGCTTCATCCTTCACTTTTTGTGCCGCTTTTTCTTTCTTTTTAAAATAACCCCTCAAAAAGAAATTGTCCTTGGCCGCATTCATGTTTTCATCCAGCCCTTTGCTGCTTTTTTTAAGACTCACGATGGTCTGAAGAATATTCCGCGCCATAGTTGAATCCCGGAGCAGTCTCCCGAGTGTTCCCCTTCCGCTATTAACTTTTGTTACAATTTCAGCCAGCTGATCCGAAACAATCGCGGCATTGTCTGCCGTAATCTGCAGGCTTGCCAGGATAGCGTCCGTTTCGACCGGTTCTTTTGACGCAATGTGTTGGCCGTCTTCTGCCAACGGAGCATCGCTGCTGCCTTGGGTAATGATTATAAGACGGTCGCCGATAATTCCAGCGGAACCTATGACTGCCTCACCATCCGCCTTAATAAATTGCTGGACGTTTTTTCTGATTAACATATCAACCCGCACGGTTGAATCATTGATTATCCTGATGTTGTCAACGGTGCCCACATCGATCCCTGAAAAACGGACATTGCTTCCGACCTGCAATCCGCTTACATTATAAAAAGTCGTCGTGAGTTTAAAAACAGGATTAAATAAATTTTTCTGCTTTCCTATCAGGAAAATTGCAATTACAAAAAGCGCCAATCCTCCTGTAATAAACAGCCCCAACCGTACCTTGTATTTTGGTGTGTGCATCTCCATATTTTGCAGTCCTTGTTTTGAGCCTTATTACATGGTTATTTAAAGAACGATTTTATTAACGCATCATCTGACTTTTCAAACTTTTCCAATTTTCCTTCCTGATAAACCCCTCCGTCCTGCAGCATGACAACGCGGTCTGCGGTAGCGCGGGCGCATTCAATATCATGGGTGATGATGATGGAAGATGTCCTGTATTTTTTTTGAACATCATTGATGAGTGAACTGATTTCATCCGATGTCGCCGGGTCCAGCCCGGTTGTCGGCTCATCATACAACAGCACCATGGGGTCAACGACAATGGTCCGCGCCAGGCTGATCCGTTTGCGCATTCCTCCCGACAGCTGCGACGGCATTTTATCCAGCGCGTCGGATAATCCGACATGTTCCAGAACTTCTTTTACTTTTTCGTCTATCTGTTTTTGAGTAAGATTTTTTTTTATTCTTCGCAATGGAAATTCCAAGTTTTGTTTTACCGTCATGGAATCATACAGCGCACCACCCTGAAAAAGAAAACCGATTTTCTTTCTCAACTCTCCCAATCCATCCCTATTTAATACGCACACATCTTCTCCAAGCACATGAATTGTTCCGCTGTCTGGATTTAATAAACGAACGACACATTTTATCAAGACGGATTTCCCGGAGCCCGATTTTCCAAGCACCACCAGGTTTTCGCCGTTAAAAAGTCGTAACGATACGTTTTTTAATACTTCCTGTCTGCCGAATGATTTCTTAAGATTATTTATTTCGATAACCGGTTCATCGCTTATCTTGGTAAATGAAGCGTTATTTATGGTTTCTGTTTTGACGGCGTTCATGATTGCAGCATATCGGTAATTTGAACAGCTATCATATCTACAATTATCACCAGAAGCGACGCTGTCACCACAGCAGAATTTGCGGCAACGCCTACGCTCTCTGTTCCGCGCCCTGCCGTATATCCTTTATAACATCCGACTAAACCGATCACCCCGCCGAAAAAGAACGATTTAACAACAGCGGGTAAAAAATCAATGAACTGAACATGGCTGAATGCCTGCGAGAAAAACAGAACAAACGTTACATCGCCCTTGATATTTGCGCCAGCCCAGCTTCCTACGATGCCGAGCGCATCGGCATATAAAATCAATAACGGTATCATAAGCGTTGCTGCCAGCACTCTTGTGACGACTAAAAATCTTATGGGATTGGTGGAGGACACTTCCATGGCATCGATCTGCTCGGTCACTTTCATTGAACCTAATTCTGCCCCCATGCCCGAACCTATCTTTCCTGCGCATATCAATGCCGTAATAACCGGCCCCATTTCTCTGATAAGCGATATGGCCACCATTCCGGGAAGCATGGTCACTGCTCCGAAATCCACCAGAACCGGGCGCGATTGAATGGTAAGCACCAGACCCATGATGATCCCGGTCACTGAAATAAGGGGTAAAGATTTATAGCCGATTTGAAAACACTGGCGCAGGAATTCCCTGAATTCAAAATCGCGGGAAAATGTTTCTTTTATCGTGCGCGATATGAATAAAAAAACATCGGCTACTTCGGTTAAAAAAGTGTTCACTTTTTCAGTTTTTCCGCTGTGATTAATGGCTTGCTTCGTTGCATCCTAAATGCTGAGAATTACATTGATAAAAGGGGTGCATTTTTCATGATAACACCTTTGATTTCACCCTGTTACAATTTGACTTTCATATAGACGATACCTGCCATTCATATAAGAGAGCAATCATCATGCCAATCCCCAAAGTTGCGTCAGTTGGTGCAATCAGGGTTTCTGGCATATGGTTTGCTTTCTGTTAGGTCAGGGCAACCTCCCCGGAACGGAGGAGGTACCTCGCCGCATCTACCTTTTTTCGTCCAGCCGGCCCAAGCGAAAAGCAAACACCTGTCATTTTTTCAAGGACTGTCTTTATGACTTCTGAACCATCATCAGATAACCGCGTTCCGAATCCCGACCAGTCCATCGATCAAGCGCGATCGCCTTCCAGATCGAAAGCAATCACCAAGCAGAAACGCAGCGTGGTGAACCGTGCCGTCCTGCTTATCCTGGTGGTAACAGTCCTGTTCGTGCTCGTTCCCATGCTCAAGATATTTTTTACTCCCCTGCTGCTGGCGTGCGCCTTTGCCTCGCTGTTTTTCCCCTTTTACATCGTCCTTCTGAAATTCTTCCGGGGAAATCGCGGAATTGGCGCCTTGTCGTGCTGTGTGATTCTCGTCCTCGGGTTTGTGATACCGGCTTACTTTCTTGGATACCTGGTCACCCACCAGTTGCTCGCCCTTTACCAGTCGATTGAGTCCACAGCGCAGGCATTTGTACAGGGAGGAAATGCCGGCTTTCTTGCGCGTTTTGAAGGGAACCATCTGCTTGCCTGGCTCACCCAGCACCACATCAACTGGCAGAACACCGCGCTCGATATGCTCAAAACCGCAGGCGGAATCATAGCAAACATGGTAAACAAAACGTCCCTGGGCGCTCTTGAAATTATCATTGGCCTGTTCGTAACCCTGTTTATCATGTTCTACCTCTTTATGGACGGCGAGCGGATCGTAAAGAAATTCCGCCAGCTTCTTCCGCTGCATACGGCATATCAGGATATGATCATCACGCGTTTTCTCCTGGTGTCGCGCGCCACGGTAAAGGGGACACTGGTGATCGCTGTTATCCAGGGTTCTCTCGGCGGGATCATCCTTCTGGTTTTCGGGGTGAAAACCTGGCTGCTGTGGGGCGTGGTGATGATTGTCCTCGCCCTCATACCCATGATTGGCGCATGGGTGATACTCATCCCGGCCGCGATCATCCAGATGGCAACAGGGCATGTGTGGCAGGGGATCGTGATTCTCGCGTTGAGTTTCGGCGTGGTGTCCATGGTCGACAACATCCTGCGGCCGCGGCTGGTCGGCCAGAATGCGCGCTTGCACGATCTGCTGATATTTTTTTCCACCATCGGCGGATTGGCCATGTTCGGGCCGATGGGAGTGATTACCGGGCCGGTGATAATGGCGTTTTTTGTTTCCATCACCGAAATTTATACGATGGAATTGAAAGAGCATTTTGGCGGGCCGGAAAAGATCTGAGTATTACGGACTGATTTAAAACGGCTCGCCGATACTGACTGAAAATCCGATTTTGCCCATGGTTGGGCCGTTGAGACGTACGCCGAGATCCGTACTAAGCAGCCCTACGGGCGAGCGGATGCGTATGCCGGGTCCTGCTGTCCAGCGAAGGTCATGCACGTCAAATGACGATGTTGATGTCCACACAAAACCGGCGTCGGCAAATCCGGCGATTTTCAGCCACTTTGCCAGTGCAAACCGAAGTTCAAGGACGTTCAGCACCAGAACAAGCCTGCCGCCGACCGCATCGCCGACACCGCCCGGCGCATACCCGCGCACCGGCCTGATACTTTCACTCCCTGTATAAAACAACTCTTGAGGAGGAACCACGTCCTTATCAACGCCGTAACCGTTGACGTAACCGGCTGTTACGGCAGTTGCGGCATTCAGAAAATGCGCGACAGGAAAATACCCCCGCGCGTCCATCATGAATTTATAAAAATGATTTGTCTTAGCGCCGATGAGCCCGGCAATTTCCGCGTCGGAAGTGACAAGCAGGCCTGCGGTCGGATCGAAAATGTTGTCCCGGAGATCATACGTAACTCCGGCGCCGAAGCTCTGGGTATTATTGCCGTGGGTCATCGGCGTCAGCGGTGACTGTTCCACCACATCATGTACCCATTCAAATGTGGTGAACACCCGGTAGCCGAAGTTCCAGGGGGTTTTTGCGAAAAGCGACAACGTCAATCCCTCCAGATACCCGGTAAAGGTGACCTCATTGTGGTGTTCGCCGTACACTTCCGCCTCGGCCGTCGGCGGCAGTAAAAAAAACCAGGGTGCCGTGTAGTGCAGATGCAGGCTCTGGATAAGCCGGGAATATTTTCCGTCAAAACCGATAGTCCTGCCCATTCCCAGCATATTGCCATAGGAGGTCTGCAGCGACAAACGCACCCCTTCGTAGGTACCATAGCCAACGCCGCCCTTGAACTTATAAAAATCCGCTTCCTCAATAGTAATAAGCACCGGCAGTGAAACCGGGCCGGCCATTTTTCGCTGCTGCGCCGAGTCGGCAATCGGCGTCGCGATCTGCACATATTTGAACATGCCCGTTTCATAGAGTTGTCGCACCGACCGTTGGATTCGTCTGGTGGTCAAGGTATCGCCCTGGCGAAACGTCATTCCCCGTTTGACGATGACCTGACGCAGCCTTTTTGCGCCGTTCACTTTCAGAGGGCCGGCCATGGCCAGCGGTCCCTGATCGATGAGAAAGGCGACGGTTGCTTTATGTGCGATCGAATCAACGCTGTCGGTTCTTTCAACAGCGCACAGCGGGTAACCGCGGGCGGCCGCGCTGTCGAGGATCGTCTGCTGATCATACGAAAGCCCTGTTGTTGAATACGGTTCATGCGGTTTGACCTGGATAAAGCGTTTGATTTCCGCTTCCCCGAACACGGTGTGCCCCCTTATTGCCACCGAATCGATGCGGGTCTGCGGCCCTTCCCTGATAACAATGTTGACCGTCACCCGGCGCGACGACCGGTCTCTGACGATGCCGCTGTCATTTACCTGAATGTCAAGGAATCCCCTGTCGCGATACAAATAAGCGATAGCATCAATATCCGCGTTTAACAGCGATGGCGAAAACTTAATCTTATGGAACAGGCGGCTCGGCTTTGTATCCATCATGCCGAGAAGTTCTGAAGAAGCTATCGAGGCATTGCCGGTGAAATTTACGGACCTGACGAGCCACGGCCGCACAGGGCCGCGTTTTGCCGCGACCGATGCGAAACTCACAAGAATGACCATCAGCCACAGCGGTACGGCAGAGGAGAGCCTGCGTCCGGCAGGCGTTTGCTGTGCGCTAAACAGGAGATTATCCGTCATCGTTTGCGTTTCTGTTACTGATTTGCGTTCAAGATGATGGTCTTGTTTGTTTTGTAGAGGCGTAGCATGCTACGCCTTGACGAGTTCATCTCGAATGCAATTTCGTATAATCTTATAGTCAATGACTATATCGGAACTTCAGGTCAATACCGCCCTTGGCCTGCTGGTCGGTCTCAGCTTCGAGGTACAAAAACGACAGGAGCCGGTACGAAACAATAATCATCTGCTGGCTGAGCCTGGATAAACCCGCCTTATAGGTAACGGTTGCACGGGACGACACCTGCTTGGTGACCGAAAACTGCGCTCCTTCTGAGGGGCTGAAAACATTCCCGTAAATGTTCACGCTTTCCACATTGAGAAACCGAGCCAGTTTGCGGGTGCCGAATCCGGCGAGCTGCTGGCTCACCAGGGACCCTGTCCGTGAACCGAGGTCGGTCCCCACACCCGTCTGTATCGTGCCTAACGTCAATAAAGAGATGATCTGCGGCTGCGGAAGCGACGGGACGGCGGACATGGTGATGACCGGATTGGAAAGATCGCCCTTTACAAGGAGGGTAATGTCGTAATCCTCTTTTCCTCCCTGAGGCGGATACCAGGAAACACTTGATGTCGCCGTGACATCGAGCGAAGGATTGACCCGCTGCTGATCGTACTGCCTGATCGCGCCCTGTGTAACGGTGAACTTTCTGTCGAGATAATAGACAAAACCATCCAGGATCTGAAACTGGCCGGTAATTGAGGGCTTGTCCGGCCTGCCCGCAACGGTTGCCGTTCCGTCAATAAGCATTCTGCCCAGATTCGAGTCAAAGGTCAGATTGCTGTTGCAATTCACCGCAACGCGCATCACGACGTTGTTAAACAGGGGGTTTGGCGGCCGCATTGTCTGCGGTGCCTTCCTTTTAAGCCGTTCGCCGAGGTCGATAAGGGAAAAATCCTGCGTATAACGCGTATCCGCCAGCAGCGCATTCACCGTTATAGTGACGAGCGAATCCTTGGTGCAATTAATATCCGCGTTCTGAATGCCGAGGTCAAGGTTTTCATAGCACCCGCCAAGACGCACGTCACGCACGTTAACAACAAATTGGGCGGCGGATACGCCCTTTGCGCCAAGCACTGCCCGGCCGCTGCCCGCGATGCGTCCGCCGCCGCAATTTGCCTGAAGCCGGCGCAGGATTATCGAATCGTTTTTAAAATCAATGTCTACGGACAGCGGGCCGAGCGGCCTGTCGCATTCGTAAAGGTAACATTCTCCCTTTCGAAGCTGCAGTGTCCCTGTCGCCTTTGGAACGCCTTCGGCGGTCCCGGTGGCAACCACCCGCCCCGATATCTCACCTTTATTGATCGCCACGGCATCCGGCATAAACGGCTGCATAATGCTCAAGGGCATTGCGGTGAACGTTGCGGAAATACGGCCATTTTTGTCAAAGGAAAAGCCGTTTTTCAGCGTTAACGGCACGAGTGCGCTCAGGTCCGCCCCGCCTCCACTGCCGGTCAAATGCAATGTGTCAAGCTTCAACACATTGTCAGTGATCGATCCGCTGCCTGAATACGCGGTGATGAGGTTGCCCCAGTATTTAATTGAACTGCCGCTCAAGGTAAAACGGACCGCAGGCTTCGCGAGCGGACCGGCGATGTGCAGGTCAATGACCGCATGGCCGGCGTTTATTTTTTTCCTCCTTATCGTCAATTTATTATTTACAATATGCGTGCTGCACGAAAGCCCCCACTCGCCATTGGCTTTTAATAACGTGCCGTGAAGGCCGAATGTCCCCTGCGATTTGACCGATGGTGCGAACGCATTGACCAGGCCCCCGTAGGCAACCGAGTCGCCGCTTACGGTGACGAGCGCCCCGTCACGCAGGGCGGCGACTCCTTTTGAAAGTTCATGCAATGCCACGGGTATGTACGCGGTGATGGTGAGCGGCGTTCCAGATCCTTTTTGGACTACTTCCGTCGTTATTGATACAATACTGTTGGCAAATGCACAGTCGCCGGTCGCCGTGAGAGCGAGGCCGCTTGAAACCGGGTGATCGAAAGAAAATTTCATCCGTATATCGGGATTTTCGGATGTCCCTGCAATCGTGCCCTGGACACCAAGAATGCCCGGTAACTGCTGTGCCTGCGGAAACCAGGGCGAAACAACCATCGGATTGAGGTTCTCCCCTATCACCGAGGCCTCCACCGATCTATTATTGAACCGTGCTTTCGTCGAAAACGTTCCTGCCTCATGATTATCTAATGTTAATTTGCATTCAACATTCACCGATCCGTTGCGCTTTGCCCAGGAAACCGTGCCGTCGCTCAGCATGGCGGACGTGCCGCGCTTGACAATAAGCGATTGCCATTGCAGGCCTTGATCGGCATACCGGCAGTATACCGAAACGGTATCGGCATGGTACCGGCCATACGAGCATTGACCTGCCTGGACGGTCGCGGAAACTGCGGGTTTCCTGAAGGTCCCGCTTATAAGAGCATCGGCGGTAATTGATCCGCTGACGTTTTCTTTTGAAAATATCGACACTATTCGTGTAATGGAATCCGCCTGAACATGGAACGAACCGTTAATCGCTCCGCCATCAAAATACCGGCCATTTCCACTCACCTCGAAGTCCGGTTTTTTTGCAGCGGTCAGGTCCCACCTGTTTTTAGCCAGTCGAACCGTCACGTTTACCGGGCCTGCTGCGGTTAGTCCCGTTAACCCCCGGATGTCAGCGGACAGGGTGCCGGGAAGGCGCCGAAGACCTGAGCCTGCGGCATAAAATCCGGCATCGGCCAGGAATACCGGCCGATGCCGCCACCGTGGCTGCACCGATATAAAATGGCATAGGTCAACTTTTCCGGCCGATGCCGCAATGGCGTAACTTCCAACCACCGGCGATGAGAACAAACGGCTGATATCCGCCCGGAATGAGGCGTCGGCAGTTCCCATCGGCGACCACACTCTCGCTTTTCCGCGAAGACGGCCATCCGAATAATTGGCCTGCAGAAACAGCGTATCAGAAAACAAGTGTCCTGCCTGCAACCCATACCCGGTAAAAGCCACCTTCAGAACCGGACGCGCCATTGTTCCCGTCATTGCTCCCTGTGCCTTGAATTTCCCGACAGGCTTCAATGATGCGGCATTTTTATATACGCAGGATAAACCGGCGACAAAGGCTTCGGCATTTGCCGTAAGGTCCCATGGTTTTTCCATGGACAAGGGAATGGTTCCGGAAAGCGAAAGCGTTACCGAATCTCCCCGCACCTCGGCTTTGCTGAAAAGTAAAGAGGCTGGCCCGACGGAACCCTGGACATCGGCCGAACGTACCGCTCCGCTCCACACGGGAGATGAAAAATGTCCGGCGCCGGCCTGCATGACAAACGACATGGAATCGGCGCGAATAAATTCCAGCGTGACCGAGGCAATGTTTTCTTTAACCGCTATTTTCGTTACGGTGTCGATATAGGATACCGTACAACGCTCCGCGTAGACCATTCGCACCCGCGGTGTTGGTTTGATAACTGTTTTCTTGGGGTTTTCAGGGACCGGCGCCGTCATCCTGCCGATATCGACCGGCCCTGCGAATAACCCCTTTTGCGTCTTGAGAAGTTCTCCGCTGAGGCCTGCAATTATTATGGAATGCAGCTCAAAACGCCCCCTCAGCAGTGATGCAATATCAATTCGTGCCGCGACCCGTTCCGCGCTGAGCGGTACGCCCCTGTGGTGCGGACCGGACAGGACGATGTTCTTTGCAACCAATCCCTTCCGTAAATCAATAGAGACCGCCCCGATCGTTACCGTGCACGACAACAGCGCCGAAGCTTTGCGATTGACAATAGATATAATGTATTGCCTGAAAGGCGGCACCCCTGGAAGGACGGCAAGAAAAGCGGTCAACGCAACAATGATTATTAGAATTATCCCGCCCACGTATAATAATCGTCGTCCCGGCTCAGGGCGCTTGTTGTGGTTCCTGTTGACGTTATTTTGCATTTTGCAGCTTTACGCATTATCCGTTTTCATTTGAGTGGCCGGACTTTACCGCCTGGATAACGCCGCGTATCGTCAGATACCAAGATTCCGTATTTTTTGTTCCACTTCATCGGCGCTTTCTAATTCGAAGAGGGCCGGCAAAATTGTTCGCAGTGCGGCCACGTTGAGTTTCGAAATAGCCTGGCGCACGTGATGTATAGCATCGGGTTGAATGGATAAGTCGGTGGCGCCTGATGCAGCGAGCAGGCAGCATCCTGTCAGATCCGATGCCATCTCGCCGCAGACCGCAATCTGCTTGCCATGATTCTCGCAGGTGACGATCGCTTCTTTGAGCATTTTTAGAAAAGCCGGGTGCGTGAATCTGTTGTACTTCTGCAAATCATCCTGGTCTCTATTAACGGCAAAAAAGTACTGAATAAGGTCATTCGTCCCCAGACAGACGAAATCGACTTTCGGCAAAAACCGCGACAGCGACAAGGCGACGGAGGGGACTTCAATCATCATGCCGAGGTGCGGAGAATCGTCGGCAAATTTTATTTCAGCAAGGACTTCTTCAAGGATCTCCCGGGACTTCAAAAGATCATCCACTGTTGTGATAAATGGCAACAGTAACCGTGCGCGAAACGTGCCGCGGGCGGCAAGGATTGCGCGAATCTGCCTTTTCATCAGGTAGGGACGCGACAGCAGGAAGCGAATTCCCCTGCATCCTAATTGCGGGTCGGTCTCCTTTGCCATTTGCAGATATACCGGGAGTTTGTCACCGCCCATGTCAAGAAGCCGGACCGTAATGCCCCCCATTCCTTCCACGCCGAAGATCCCGGCATAGTATGCAGCCTCCTGCTGGTCGGAAGGCAACACCGTGCTCGCGAGATACCGCATTTCGCTGCGAAAAAGGCCGATTTCCGTGATGCCTTGACTATGTGCAAGCAGCACATCCGCAAGGTTGGAGGCATTGCACATGAGGCGCATCGCTAAACCGTCGGCGGAATGCACCGTTGATTTATTGCCTGGATGCACGGCAGGCTTTGCCGCAGCTTTGTGCCGGCTTTCCACGTTGTGACACTCTTTGACGGCCGCTTCGGACGGATTGAGGAATGCAAGCCCCCGGTACGCGTCAATCAGCACATCGGTCGATTCCTCGACGAGCGAACCGATACCCGGGAAGTCTATGATGACCGGCACTCCCAGCGTTCGCGCCATTATTGACGAGTGAGAATATTGCGTACTTTCTTCAATGAGTATCCCGGCCACCTTGTCCAACGGCACAACGGCCACCTCGACCGGGGCCAGCCGGTCCGCGATGAGTATCGAACCTGCGGGTATCTTCAAGAGGGATGAAATACGGCTTTCATCGGACGGCAGCATATTGTAAAGCAGCCGGTAATACAGGTCCTGCATGGTAATCAGGCCTTTTACCATTAATTCATCGGCGTTTCCGGAGGCTTTTTTCCGCAGTCGAGCGATCTCATCCGCGAGCACGGATTCACCATGCAAGGCGGTGCGTTCGATGGTTTCCTTCACGGAAGAAACGATAGCCGGATCATCCAAGAGGCGAAGCGCCGCTTCGAATATCGGATACGATTGGCCCTTTGTGCCATGCCGGCCGTTGCTCATAATACGGAAGATTTGATCTTTGCTTCTGCTTACCGCGAAATCAAGCCTCGCCAATTCAGATGAGACAAGATCGACATTGCGCTTGTCGTTTCGTAACTGCTGAAGGTCAACTCTTTTCAGCAGGCACGCCTTCCCCCGCGCTATTCCCGAAGCAAGAGGCTTGCCGTGGAATATCATTTCGCGGTCCCTGAAGGCTTTTGGCCGAAGATTCATAAACGTATCCGATCTGTTTCCGCAATGCCGATAGTTTCTCCCCGTAATCCCGCCAAATGGTTTTCAAAAAATCGACCTCGGGGCGGTTTTTTACCGATTCCCGCGGGCGATCCAGATACACGCATGTATCGGCCCAATTCACACCCTTGATATTTTTCCGATAACCTTATCCGTTTTTTTCAAGCCATTCCAGCATATTTCGGACACTGCCTGTGGCAAGGGCAATACTCGAATCCGCCGCGCCATAATAAAGATTGAGGGTGTCTCCATCCGGTGCAACGGTATAGCCGCACGGAAAGACGACATTGTCCACGTCCCCTTGCCGCTCATAGGGTTCTTGGGGGCCGAATACCCACTCCTGCCCACGCTTCAGGCACTTCTCCGG
Source organism: Chitinispirillaceae bacterium (assembly GCA_016926315.1). Next base: position 366 of record JAFGOU010000106.1, on the reverse strand, counting down.
CGTATGCAGATCGAACAAAGCAAGCCCGAGCCGGTAAATGCAGCCCGAACCGGTCATCTTTACACCATGATAAATGACCAGCCAGCCCTGAGGAGTTTCTATGGGCGGGGGCGAGAGGCCGATTTTATTCGCGTCCCACCATGCGCCCCGCCGCGATTCGAGCATGAGCTTGTGGCTGCCCCAGTGCCGCAGATCGGAAGAATACGATATCCATATATGCGCTTCCATGCCGTTTACCGGACGGTGAATGAGCGCCCAGTAGTCGCCGATCCGACAGGGCAACAGCGCCGCATCCTTATCTTCCGGCGACATGATCTCCCCGTAACGTTCGAACGTTTGAAAATCTTCGGTAAGCGCCAATGCCAC
>JAFGOU010000105.1 GCA_016926315.1 Chitinispirillaceae bacterium | reverse complement strand
TTTCAAATTCATCTCCTACGCGGTATGGTGGATCAGGCAGGCGATTCTGCAGGCGCTTGCGGAACAGTCGCGGATCATTAAGCTGCCGCTGAACAGGGTCGGCACCATCCATAAAATCGGAAAGACCCAGAGCAGACTCGAACAGAAATACCGGCGAGCGCCAAATGTCGAAGAGATCGCCCGCGAGCTGAGCCTCGACGAGAACGAGGTGCGCGAAACGATCAAGATCGGCAATACCCACATGTCGCTCGACGCGCCCCTTCAGCACGGCGAGGATTCCAAGCTCATTGACGTCCTGCATGATGACCGCCAGGAACGGCCTGATGACGGCGTGATGGACATCTCACTCCAGGAAGAGATCGAAAAAACGCTGGCAACGCTTTCCGAGCGGGAAAAAGAGGTGGTGAAGCTTTATTTCGGCATCGGTGAAGAGACCGCGCACACGCTCGAAGAGATCGGCCAGCGCTTCAACCTGACGCGCGAACGCGTCCGCCAGATCAAGGAAAAGGCGCTCCGCCGGCTCAAACACTGCTCCCGCAGTAAGCGGCTCAAGGTATATCGTAATGTCTGATCGGGTTCCGTCCGGAGAAAAAAAACATCTCAATACGATCCCTGAAGGCGGGATGGAGACGACCTGCGGTTTTCCGGGAAATAAAAAAGGCGGGTACACTCCCGCCTTTATCCTGATACGGTCATGACGGCCGTGTTAGGATTGCGGGAGTTTCATACCGAATTCGATAAGCAGTTTGGAGGCGAGCTTGTCGATAAATTCCTCTGAATCGTAATATCCCTGTTCGATTTTATTCTTCACCTCAGCGACTTTTTCCGCACGGATGTCCGGTTGGCCGATGATCGCCGCTGCGATGGTTTCGGACTGGGCTTTCGTATCGCTCAGACGCTGGGCATCGGCGGAAAACTCAGAGCGGTCGGGAGAGGACGCTTTCGCGTTTTTTATCTCCTTTTCGGTTTTCCGGGCGGCTTCAATCTTCCTGAGTTCCGCGCTTAATGATTGTGTTACGGTGTTTATTCTCATAATGGGTCACCACCTTTCAAACCCTATCAAATATATCGGTCTTTTTCCGGAATACTTTAGCACGAAACGGCCATCAATCATCAATCTGCTTATAACTGATTATATACTAAAACGTTAGTGGCCGGCAATACTTTTTATCCCCGGCATATACAGTGCAGCCAGCAGGCTGAAGAGCAATAATCCCGTTATCGCAATAAGAAGAGGCCCAAGGACGATGACTGCAGCGCTTGCCGACTGGATGATGGCCTCCTGGTAGAACAGGCCGGTTTTTTTTACCAGGTCTGCATTGTCCGTTGGCGGCATGCTTTCTGAAAGCCGTTTCCCGACCAGGTAAGGGATAAGCTTTTGAGATTCAAGAAGATCGGCCAGTGAGTTCATTGTTACCGGCGGAGAGGCCGCGAGAAGAGCGAAGATCCTGCAGAGGGACCCGCTCCGGGATTCGGCGGATGCGCACCGAATGGCGCTTTCGAGTGCCACTCCACCTGTCAGCAACAGAGAGAGGGTGAGGAAAAAACATTGAAGTGCATTTTTCCTGCGCCACTCTCCGAAGAGCGGTATTTTCCAGATAACGGTTTCAAGAACCGTGAGACGGACCATGAAAATGCCGGTTATAAAGAGGAGCGGTAGAATGGCGGACAAGAGAAGGAATACCATCCCGTTAAAACTTAATATGAAGGTTGATATAGCTAATGCAATTGATGTAATAACATTTTGTTGAGCTGTTTCAGCAACAGCATTTCCCTCTGCCCGGTCCAGCAGGAAATATGCAGCAAAAAGTAAAGCGCCAATTGTTCCGATTGTTATCAGTGCCGAGTTGCCGATTTTACCGGTTACCGTTTTTTTCAGGTGTGCCTGTTGGTCATAATAGTCTGCGAGGCGTAAAAGGGAAAGGACCGTTGTACCCGTTGATTCGCCGGTTTCGATCACTGTTCTGAATAATGAGCCAAACAGTTTTTCCTGTTTTTTGAGCAGGGATACGAGGTCGGATTTTTTCAACTCTTCATGCATTCGCAGTAATGTCGAACGAAGCGCACCGCTTCCGGTTTGTTCGGCAATTGAAGCAAAGGCTTTTTCATAGGACGAGCCGGAGACGATGAGAGCGGCGAGGGAACGCGCAATAAGGGAACGTTCCCTTATCGTCATTTGTCCATATGACCAATCCGTTTTCATAGTGAGGGGCCTTCTCCCGCTATTCAAGACTTAAAAAATAGATCATGGTAAAGCACTGTCCGCTCATTCTGCAAGGACCTGCTTTTTTAAATACACCTTACCTGTAGTATCCTGTAGAATTTCGTAGAATCGTCAAGATAGGAAAGCTAACATTCGTTTGGCGCATTTTATATATTACACTTACTAATTTTGAACCCCCTTTTCCCCTTCCAGGAGAGCGTATGGTTGCCGGAGCACATGGGTCGCATGTACAACACAGGCCTGCCCTTTTAAAGATCCTTAACACGCAGCGTATCCTGCGCGTCATTCACGATAACGACGGTATAAGCCGGGCGCAGATCGCAAAAATATGCAGAATGTCAAAACCTACCGCATCAATGGCGGTTGCCGAACTGCTCAATCGCAAGCTGGTCATGGAAACCGGGAAGTATTCCGAAAGCGTTGGCAGGAAGGGCGAAAAGCTCTCTCTTAATACCTATGTCAATACCGCCTGGATACTGGGAGTACTGGTCGGGGTCAAGGAGACGAAGGTCATCAGCGGCAATCTTAAGGGCGCCCTGCTTGAATATACCGCTGCCTTTACTACCCCGCAAAGCTATGACGGGTTTTTACAGAAGCTCTATTCGGCCTGTGAATCGGTCATGAGGAACTTCAGCATTCTGCCCATTGGGTGCGGAATCAGCATGCCGGGCATGGGAAACGACAATACCGGCGAAATCCATCTCTGCCCCAACATCCGGTTTCTGGATGGAAAAAACATCGTTCACGAACTGGAAAACCGCTTTGGTTTCAAGGCGGTGCAGATCCAGGAGGTGCGGGCTCTTGCCCTTGGCGCGCTCCAGTATGAAAAAGAGGCGAAATCCCGCAACCTGTTCTGCCTGAGCATCGGCGACGGCGTGGGCGGCGCCATCGTTCTTAACGGCGAGCTTTTCCATGGCACGCATAATGCTTCTGGTGAAATCGGCCATTTCCCCCTTCCCGGCAATAGCCGTGTATGCGGGTGCGGGAAGACCGGCTGTCTCGAAACGGTCGCCGCCACACCCGGACTCCTGCAGACATGGAAGGAGACGTTTCAACCGCCGGAAAACCTTGAAAACTTTTTTGATGTCTGTAAAAAATTTCCTCAGCAGGCCCGAGAGGTGTTTCTGGCGGTGATGCCCGACATTGCTCTTGCCATGCGTGCCGTTATACAGATCGTTGATCCGGAAGTCCTCATGCTCGGCGGTCCGATCTGGCATCTGATGCCCGAAGCGGCCAATAAGCTGAAGGAGTTCCTGCCTGATAGACTGGATGTCATCACTCCGGGGACGACCTTTGCCCATGGCGCCTTTGCCAGCGTGTTCCACCGGGTGATTGTCCGGAGTCTCGCCCTGCCCTATGAGGAATAAACAACGGGAGGTCTGTCGATGAACGAACAAAACGACCGCCCGCCATTGCCCGCGTCCGCAGGTCACCGAAAGCGGCTTCTTGACCGTTACCGGCGTAACGGTCTGGAGTCACTCCAGCCGCATGAAATTATCGAACTGGTCCTTACCTTTACCATCCCCCGGTGCGATACGAAAAAGATGGCGCACGATCTTTACGGACGGTACAAGAGTATCGGGATGCTGCTCAATGCCCCGCGGCAGGATATCGTCAGGACCGCCGGGATCGGGGAGCGTTCCGCATCGCTGATCACCCTTGTCGGGGAGATCATGTCCTATTGCCTCAAGGAGAAATTCGAACGACAGAGCATCATCAAACACCGCAGGGATGTTGAGGAGTATCTTCGCTATACATTCGGCCATTATCAGGATGAATATGTCGCGGTCCTGTATCTCGGCAACAGGAACCAGATCATCGAGTCGCCCATTATCGCCAGAGGGACGGTCAATCAGTGCATCGTGCATCCCCGGGTCATACTGGAAAAGGCTCTTCGCTACGGCGCGACCTCACTCATCGTTGTGCACAATCATCCCGGCGGAAGCCACGCGCCTTCGGAGGCTGACTGGACCTTTACCGGACGTTGTCATACGCTCTGTTCACTGATGGAACTGCCCATGCTTGACCATCTCATCGTTTGTCGCGGCGGTGTCGTGAGCCTCAAGGAGCTGCCGCGCTGGCCCGGTATCCCCGTTACCTAGGGTCGGTCCGAAAAATAGTGCTGCTGTCATTTCGATGAGCGTAGCGAGGAGAAATCTTAACCCGTTGAATTTTTTGCGGAAGATTCCCCGCCCCGCCTGCCCTGAACGGTCACCCAGAACTTTTCGAAGGGTTGAAAGGCTCGAAATGACTCCAAGCCCGATCTTGGCTTTTGGCCGCTCTTATACTATTTTGACGTTGAAAGAAATACGTGTCCGGGAGGGTACGGTTTCGCCGACAGCCGGCAAAGGAGGTCTTTACCGTGCATTTCAACCCGAAACTTTCATGGGAGTTCCTTTCAGCCGATGCGATAGCGGCGAAAACGCTCCGCGCCCTGCGCAACCATATCAAGCATGTCAAGGAAGTATCCCCGTATTATAAGGAAGCGTTCTGGGATTTCAGCGCGGAAGATATCAGGCAGATCGATGATTTCAACCGGCTTCCTTTCACCGGGAGGACAACACTGACCGAGCACTTCCAGCGTTTCGTCGCGATCGAGCCGGAGGAGATCGTGGAAACCGTTGCCACCGGCGGCGCGACCGGACGCCCGGTTTACTTCCCGCTTTCGGCAAACGACATCGACCGGCTTTCTTTTAGTCAAGCGCTGTCGTTTCACGGCATGGGACTTACCCGCCAGGACCGGGCCCTGCTGTTCACGGGTTTTGACCATTGTTCGCTTTCGGGTATCGGCTGCTACCGCGGCCTGACGCTTCTCGGTGTCAACACCGCACGGGCGGGTATGGTAACGCACGACCTCTGCCGGCAGTATATCGAACAGTTGAAACCGACCGTGCTTGCCGGCACCCCGTCGTTTCTGCGCCGCCTGGCCGTGGATCTCTCAAAAAACAATGCCGCCCCCAGGGATTGGCAGGTGAAAAAACTCGTCTGTCTGGGCGAGAGCCTGAAAACCCAGGACATGGGCGTGAATACCGTCGGCAGGAAACTCCAGGAACTGTGGGGCGCGCAGGCGCTCGTCTCTTATGCCATCACGGAAATGGCGGACGCATTATGCGAATGCGCCGAACAGAAAGGATGCCACCCTCATCCCGAGCTCATCTATCTTGAAGTCGTTGACGGGAACGGACACCCGCTGCCTGACGGCACTCCCGGTGAACTGGTGGCCACGTCGCTCGGGATCGAGGGCATGCCGCTCGTACGGTATCGCACCGGTGACATTACGTTTACCGTGCCGGGAACCTGTCCCTGCGGCCGAAACTCGTCGCGCATCGGTCCCATTCTCGGCCGCACCACCGAAATGATCCGTCTGAAAACCGGGATGGTGTATCCGCTTACCATAACGAACGCGCTTGA
>JAFGOU010000104.1 GCA_016926315.1 Chitinispirillaceae bacterium | reverse complement strand
GAGGGCGAAGCCTTTTTGACCTCGGCGATGACGGCGAGCTGCGGTCGCTTGTCGAGCGCGACACAGAAGGGACGGTTTGGCAGTGAGCGGCGGTTAAACCTCCTGCCGCGCAGGGAGGCGACTTCGGATTCTTTCACCTCAAGAATTTTTTCGAGAAAGGTCGGCATGACGACGGTGCCTCGCTATGGTGTAAAAAATATCCGTGAATTCATGCTGAAAAATACTATCGGGGAAAGGACGGCGACGATGAAGAACGGGAAGACACGCCGGGACGTCAGTACCCGCAAGGCCGCGCACTCATTTCCCCTCAAGAAAATTTCCCAGCAGCTTCTTCCCGCCTTCCGTCAAAATCGCCTCGGGGTGGAACTGCACGCCATATATCGGATACTCCCGGTGCTTTATGCCCATGATGATGCCGTCACCGGTTTCACTCGTTATTTCGAGGCAGGCGGGGCAGGTCGAACGTTCGATGATCAGGCTGTGGTAACGGGTCGCGGTAAACGGGTTCGGCAGGCCGGTGTAGATACCTGCGGCGTTATGATGGATCTCCGACACCTTGCCGTGCATGAGGTACGGCGCCCGGACGACGTTCCCGCCGAACGCATACCCGATTGACTGGTGGCCGAGGCAGACGCCCAGAAGGGGGACGGCCGGGCCGAGGCGCCGGATGACCTCGACGGAAATACCGGCTTCCCTCGGCGTGCAGGGGCCCGGCGATATCACGATGTACCGCGGAGCGAGGCGCACTATTTCCGCAACGGTGATCTTGTCATTGCGGAAAACCCTGATTCCGTCGTCATACCGCTCGCCGAGATACTGGACAAGATTATAGGTAAACGAGTCGTAGTTGTCGATGACGATAAGCATCGGCGTTATCTCCCGCCCATTTCCGCGGCCCTGGTAATGGCGGAAAAAAGCGCGCCGGCCTTGTGCAGCGTTTCGTTATACTCCCGCGCCGGGTCCGAGTCGGCCACGATCCCGGCGCCGGCCTGGATCGTGGCAATGCCGTTGCGGTAAACAATGGTCCTGATCACGATGCAGGTGTCCATGGTGCCGCTCCAGTCGATGTACCCGAGCGCGCCGCCATAAATACCCCTCTTGACCGGCTCGAGCTCGTCGATGATCTCCATGGCGCGTATCTTTGGCGCGCCGGAAAGCGTGCCGGCCGGAAAGCAGGAGAAAAGCGCGTCGAACGCGTCGAGGTCCTTTGCCAGTCTGCCTTTCACGTTGCTCACGATATGAATCACGTGCGAATATTTTTCGATGTGCATCATCTCCTCGACCGTTACGGTGCCGATTTCCGATACCCTGCCCACGTCGTTGCGGCCGAGGTCGACCAGCATGATGTGTTCGGCGCGTTCCTTGGGATCGGCAAGCAGGTTTTTGACGAGCGCGTCATCCTCCGCCTCGCTCCTTCCCCGCGGCCGCGTACCGGCAATCGGCCGCACTTCAACGGTGCCGTTCTCCACGCGCACGAGCATCTCCGGTGAGGCGCCGATTACCGATGTATCGCGGAGGGAGAGGTAGTACATGTAAGGAGACGGGTTGACGACACGGAGAATGCGGTAGAGATCGAACGGATCGGCTTTCACGCCAACCTGGAACCGCTGCGACACCACCACCTGAAAAATGTCCCCGGCCTTGATGTACTCGCGGCATCTTTCCACGGCCGCCTCGTAGTCCCGCCGTTTGAAATTCGAAACCGGCTCCGCGGTCTGCTGTACGGTCAGGTGCGTTGCCTGAAGCCTGACGGCCATGCGGTCTTCGATGCCGCCCAGACGGTAGATCGCGTCGTTATAGGCCTTTTCGACATCGTCGCCGGGTCGAAGCATGATATTCGTGATGAGCAGCAACCGATGTTCTCTGTTGTCAAACGCGATCAGATCGCGGTAAAAACCGAAGAAAATGTCGTCAAGCGGGTCTTCCTTGGGGTTTTTGTCGCCGATCGCCTCGCGCAGCCGTATTGAGTCGTACGAAAAGAAGCCCACCGCGCCGCCGCAGAAGCGGGGAATCCCCTCGACGGCAACCGGCGTATACGCGGCAAGAAGCCGCCGCAGCGCACCCAGAGGGTCGCGGTCACCAGCATCCCGCCGCTCGCCTTCCAACACCCATGAGGTACCGCGGCAGGAAAAGGTCATGAACGGATCGCCGCCGAGAAACGAATAGCGCGCCACGGTATCCTGGCCCTCGACGCTCTCGAGCAGAAAACCGTACCTGCGGTTCCGGAACAGCTTCATCCAGATTGATACGGGCGTTTCGGTATCGGCAAGAATTTTTCTGCACACCGGGATGACATTCCCGGCCAGCGCGCCTTTTTTAACCTCTTCAAGTGACGGAAAAATCACGGTCTTTCCTCTGGTACAAGGGTTGGTGAACGGGAGGAAAATATATCGTGACCGTCAGCGGAAATAGACGGCCGACCGGATCGCCTGCGCGAGTCCGCGGCGTATCCCGCAAGGGTGAAGGGGGTCCGACCATTTCTGGTTGATCTCGATCTCGATGCCGGCGTACCGCTGTTTCCCGAACATCCGCCGCAGGAAGACCGTCAAACCGTCGCTCGTACCGCGATACGGATAATTCACCCTGATACGCAGGTCCGGAAGCCTCCGCCGCAGCTCTTTCCGGAGGGAAGACACCATGCGGCGTTCCATGGGCGAGGAGGGGTCGTAGAGCAGGCCGAGGTCGCCATTTCTGGCTTTGCCGCGAAGGACCGGAATAAAGGTGTGGATGGCAATATGAAGCACCTTCCCTCGAGCGGTCAAACGCCTCTGCAGTGCGCCGGCAATCCGTGCCCTGTGCGTTTGATACAAGCCGTCGATCAGCCCGTCTTTGACCGTCGACGGCAGCCCTCTGCTGAAGCGGGAAAACAGGTTTCTGTTCGTCACTGAACGGTTCTGATCGATAAGCAGCCGGGTCACGTTCGAGAAAAAAAGGGGGGCGGCAAGGGTTTTGGCGAGAAAGCGGGCAATTGACAAGGCGCCGCGGTCATACGCTTCATGCGTCCGGAGGACCGGCCGGTGATCCATGAACAGGCGGCGGTACCGGGCAGGGACGCTGTTTCCCGCATGTTCGCAGGTGAGTATGAGCGTGGCGGGTGACAATGGGGTCTCTCCGGGCGAGGTCTTTTATTTACAGCATCTCCCCGCTTGCCAGACACTCCGCCAGTCTCCGATACACCGCATCGATGGTTTTCCACGACGCCTTGTGTTCGAGCGCGGCAAGAATCCGCGATGCCAGGGTGCCATGCCGCAGGATATGGTCGAGCGCTCCGCGATGCGGGGCGATAAAGGCCGCGTCATGTTTTTCGATCAGGCCGACAAGATGTTTCCAGAGGTCGCCCGCGCAGCACTGCCCTTTGCCGTATCCAAGCGCGGCACAATAGTCCTGGTTGATAACCGCTGCCCGTTCCCCCTGTTGTATCGTATCGAGCAGGATTGCGGCAAGCGGTTCGACCTCCCATTGTTTCTGCATTTCAAACGACGACAACCGTTCGTCCGCGAGCAGCCTGATTGCGCCAATGACTGCCGACGCCACGGCCAGGTCGGCGCGCGGAGTCTCCTGTGTGTCAATAACCCTGATTTCGATCGTATCGCGCTCAAAACGGGGGATGGCGCCCCGTGCATTGACCCACTCTTCGCGCAGGATCCCTTCGGGATCGAACGGCACCAGCTCGAAATAGATCGGTTCCAGGATTTTTTTTTGGTACTCGTCGCGGGTATACACGGGTTCCGGAACCACGTCGCCGGTAATGAACGGTACCAGCAGGCTGTTGGACCGGTACACCTCCATGCGCGTATCGAGGAACCCGGAGATGCGGTTTTCCATGAGCGGCGACGAGGCGGCCAGCGCCGGAATGAGCGGCAGCACGAGCCTGATTGCGGCATGGAGCCTGCCGAACTCATGATCGTTGGCAAACGGCAGGTTGAGGTGGACGCTCTGCACATTGGACCAGCCGTGCCGGTTGCATGAGAAAATCCTGTCGAAGGTCTCGTAGATGGTATGGTTCCCATGCGGCCAGAGCCTCGTCTCGCTGTGCGGGTTCATGAACGGGTGCATGCCGGTGCCAAGAAGAAGCGCCTCGTCCTCCCAGAGCAGCCGGTTTGCCTCCTTGATATTTTCGAGGAGCGTCGCTTCAAGCTCCCCCAGCGCACGGACCGGTTCCCCGCATTTTAGTTCGATAAGGTGGAGCGACAGTTCGTTGGACCACGAAACCGGACCCTTTTTGACCTCATTGTCGTAAGTGCCGGACGCGGCATGGAGGAGTTCGTCGGCGATGGGCTTGACCGCAAGCCCCGCTTGGTCCACAATCATATATTCGATCTCAACGCCGAACCGCTCAAAAAGATGATACGTTGCCATCAGTACGCCACCCCGTTTTTACTGGTGAGTATCCGTTTAAGGAACACCTCCATGATCCGGTCATAGAGCGCCTCCTTGAGTATCTTGTCTTCAATACCCGCGTCCACGTTCGGGTTGTCATTTATCTCCATGACGCAGCAGTTACGCTCGACCTGCTTTATGTCGACACCGTAAAAACCGTTTCCGATGAGGTTGGCTGCCTTGAGTGCGGTGCGCACCACCTGCCGCGGCGCCAGCTCGACCGGCAGGGTCTCGAAACGGCCTTCGGTTTTCCTGCCGACCGAGTCGCGCTTGATCACCTGCCAATGGCTCCTGACCATATAGTACTTGCAGACGAACAGCGGTTTTTCGTCAAAAACCCCCACACGCCAGTCGAAATCCGTGGGTACGTATTCCTGTACCACGACGAGGTCCGATTTGGCAAGCATCCTGGCGGCTTCGACCATGAACTGGTCCGGCGTGTCGGTACGAATGACCCCCTGGGAGAACGCGCTGTCGGGCTGCTTGAGCACGCACGGGACGCCGATTTCCACGAGCGCGGTTTCAAGGTTGTCCTTATGCACCAGGCTCGTCCTCGGCGTCGGGATGTTGCAATGATCAAGCAGCTCCGCCAGGTACACCTTGTTCGAACACTTGAGAATCGACTCCGGATCATCGACGACCACGAGGCCTTCGGCAGCGGCGCGGCGCGCAAACCGGTAGGTATGGTGGTTGACATTGGTCGTCGCCCTGATGAAAAGCGCGTCGAACTCCGCGAGCCGCCCATAGTCGTCGCGCGTGATGAGCTCCGTGTCGAGCCCGAACCGCGCACCTGCGGCGATGAACCGCCTGATCGCTTTCTCGTTCGACGGCCCTTCCTCCTCGTTCTCGTCCCAGAGAATCGCGAGGTCGTACCGGACGGCGCGCCGCTTGGGGGTCGAAATGCGTCGTCCGGCAAAGTGCTCGGTGGCGACATCGATCAGAAAGTCGTGGTGCTCGGCGGGAATTTCGCCGGCGGGAATGGGTTCGATGTCGTCAAGGTGCCACGCCTCCTTATCACGCACGAATTCAGCCCGCAGGAGCGGCGCAGGGAACAGGTTATAGAGGTGCAGCGCAAGCCGCTCATACCGTTTTGCCAGGTTTTTCCCGAAATAAATACTCAGGGTAAAGGTGTCCGACTGGATCGGCGCCAGGCTACCCTGGATCAGCTCGTCAAGCTCGTCGTCGACGATACGCACGAGCGTGGGCGACTTGAAGTCCTGGATGGTCGAGATGCTGGGCAGGGGTTTGTGCCCGCGCGCCGCGGCAAGAAGCGACACGTAATAGCCGATGCTCTGATACCGGTACGATTTGCAGAGGTTGAACACCCGGGCATAACGCATCCCGCTGTACGTTTCATTGGTCAGATAGGACCGTGCGGACACCAGTTCGACGCCGGCGATCTGAAACATCCAGTCTTTCGGATTATTGACCACGATCAGATTCGGCATGGTCTTCCTTCTCTTTTTTGCTGATGATGAGCAGGTTGGCGTCGTTGGTCAGGATGCCGAGCAGGATCGCGCAGATAAGCCGGTCGATCCGCACCTTGTAATACCGCCCCCCTGCGATCGGGTTCGGATGAAGCGGGTCGGCGACCTGGACCATCCGTTCCATTTTATCGTATCCGTAAAGAACCACGAAGTGCCCGGTCGAGGTGCCGGCGATATCGTCCTCGGCGTTGTCCGGGCCGCGCTCCCGGCGGCTTCGGTGAAGGTATGTCGACGAAAGCCCGGTCAGGATCGGCAGCCCGCGCTTGAGGAACCGGCGGATCATGGAAGGATTCAGGTCGCGGAATTGCAGGGAACCGCCGAGCCCGAGAAATTCGATGAACGCCCGTGTGGCGAGCTGGAGCCGTCCGCTGCGTTTTACGATCGCCTGCTGTCTGAGTTTGGCGCTGACATCATTGTCGTCGCCTTCGAACCACGACGGATCGAACAACGACAGGTCGTACGTGACAATCGATGCCGTATAGCCCCGCTTCAGGGCATGATTTGCAAGTAAAACAGCGAGCGTGCCGCCCTCTTCAAGCATGGTGACTTCGGCAATGACCTGCTTGAGCGAAATCGAATCGCTGAAATACCGGTAAATCGCATGCAGGCAGGTTGGACCGCAGGTGGTGACGGTCGGCTGAGCAAGGATGGTGAAGGGAAGTTTTGTCTCCATAGCATTCCGGGGTGCCGGATGGTGTCGGCAGGATCCGGTCAGCGGCAACCCGCAAAAATATGAAACCGATCACTGATAAGCAATGTTTAGAACAGGCAACCGTTTCATTTTGATAAGTATATGTTAAGAAGTGCAACAAGACAAAGGGTTTTATTTATTGATCAGGATCCGGCTCTCGCTTCGCGAACCGGTGTTTGCAGCTCTGCGGCATTCGCCCTGGGCTGCAAACAGTGACGACGGCACCTTTGTTTCCGCCGTCACCGACGGTCCGGCCTGGCGCAAAATCAAACCCTTTCCGATACCCGCCACTTGGCACACTTGTTGCAATTATCGGAACTGATGCTTCATGTCCGTCCGAAAAGTCCTCGTTGTTGACGTCATACCGGCCTGCCTTCGCCGTAGCGGCTTCGCGCAGGCAGGCCGGAATGACGACCTTCTTGCTGAGAGGGTTTTCGGACGAACACTACTTAAGAAAAAGGAATGGTGACCATGGATCTCGACAAGCTGACCCGGAAATCCCAGGAAGCGCTCAATGACGCGCATGCCATTGCCGTTGAGATGAACCATCAGGAGCTCGTACCGCTGCACCTTGTCCTTGCCCTGATACGACAGACGCAGGGAGTGACGGCGGCGATCCTCGCCGGCCTCGGCGTGACCGGCAATGCGGCTGAGGGTGCGGCGCTGGAACTGCTTCGTAAACTGCCGCAGGTGAGCGGCAGCGGGGTCCAGACCCATACCTCACGCGCGCTCACGGCGGTTCTCGCGGATGCCGTGAGAAAGGCGCAGCAGATGAAAGACGATTTCGTGAGCGCCGAACATTTTCTCCTTGCCGCGCTTGACAAGGATAGCGAAACGCGCGAGTTCGGCAGAAAAATCGGCGTAACCTTCCAGCAGGTGCTGGAAACCCTCAGGAAGGTGCGGGGAAACCAGCGGATCACCAGCGCCGACCCCGAGGCCACCTTCAACGCGCTCGAAAAATATTCCCGCAATCTTACCGACATGGCGCGGCAGGGAAAGCTCGACCCGGTCATCGGCAGGGACGAGGAGATCAGACGCATCATTCAGATTCTCTCCCGCCGCACCAAAAACAATCCGGTGCTTATCGGCGATCCCGGCGTGGGGAAAACGGCCATTGTCGAGGGTCTTGCCCTGCGCATCATACGCGGCGACGTTCCCGCGGGGCTCAAGAACCGCAGCGTGGTGTCGCTCGATCTCGGCGCGCTCGTTGCCGGGGCTAAATTCAGAGGCGAATTCGAGGAACGGCTCAAGGCGGTGCTCAAGGAGGTCGTGGAGAGCGGTACCATCATTCTTTTTATCGACGAACTGCATACCATGGTGGGCGCGGGAGCGGCCGAAGGCTCCATGGACGCGGGCAACATGCTCAAGCCCATGCTGGCGCGCGGCGAGCT
>JAFGOU010000103.1 GCA_016926315.1 Chitinispirillaceae bacterium | reverse complement strand
GCACGGTCAACATCGTCGAAACCAGGGGCGCAGCGACCGGCGAGATCCTGTACCGGTTCTTCACCGAAAACAACGTCATGTTTCCACCGGAGATCGCGGAAGCGCTTTATCTCGCCATCATGACCGACACCGGTGGTTTCAGGTTTCCAAATACTTCGGCCGACATCCTGCGCATCTGCGCCGACCTCGCGCAGCGCGGCGCCAGACCGTCAGACGTGTATGAACGGGTGTATGCGTCGCACTCCCGGACCGCGCTTTTGCTGCATGCGCGGATATGGTCCACCCTCCGTTTTTACCTCGACGGCAAGGTGTGTTGCATGGAGCTGCCCATGGCGCTCTACGGTGAACTCGGCGCAGCCCGCAGCGACAGCGAGGGAATGGCCGATTACACCATCACCGCGGCGGACGTTGAAGTGGGGATGCTGGTAAAATACAGCGACACCGAAACGCATTTCAGCCTTCGGTCGAAAAACAAGGTGGATGTCGGAAAAATCGCCGCCCGGATCAAGGGCGGCGGTGGTCATTCCAGCGCGGCGGGTTGCACGATCGAAGCGCCGCTCGCCCAGGCGCTCGAGCAGATGCTCGCCATTATACGACAGGAGCTCCGTTGAATCGGGCAGACGGTTTCCTGTGCATTGACAAACCATGCGGCCAGTCGTCATTCGATGTGGTGGAGAACGTACGGCGCGTGCTTGGATACGCGAAGGCAGGGCATTCCGGCACCCTTGATCCGGCCGCAAGCGGGCTCCTGTTCATCGCCCTGGGACGAGCCACCCGGCTGCTGCCGTTCTGCGCTCTCGAACCGAAACGATACCGTTTCCGTATACAGTTCGGACAGGAGACCGACACCCTCGATTCGCAGGGCGCCGTGGTGAAAAGCGGCGGCGTTGTTCCGCAGCGCGCCGCGCTTGAAGCCGCCCTTACCGGTTTCACCGGGACGATTTCCCAGCGTCCGCCGGCGTTTTCTGCGGTAAAAATAGGAGGCAGGCGCGCCTACCGGCTTGCCCGCGAAGGCACGCCGGTCGATCTTCCGGAGCGGACCGTGGCGGTCGGTTCACTGACGCTGGCGGAGTATTGCCAAGCCGCGGGACAGGCGCTGCTCGACGTCACCTGCTCGGGAGGCACCTACGTGCGGAGCCTGGCGCGCGATATCGCGGCCGTGCTCGGCACCTGCGGATTTGCCCTGTCGATACGGCGGCTTGCGATCGGGCGGTTTACCGTCGAAAACGCGCTTGCGCCTGAGCAGCTCGATCGAGCCAAACAGGCGATACTTCCGGTGCGTGCCATGTTCGCGGACCGGCAACAAATTATTCCTGATGAGATCCAGACGCGGCGTATCATGACCGGCAGCAGTGTCACGGTTGATGCCGGCTCGTCCGACCCGCTCCTCTTCGCGTTTGATAATGAAGACCACCTGCTGGCGGTGCTTGAAAGAAGGGAAAACGGCATGTTTCATCCGGTTCGTGTTTTTTTGCCGGAAAGGCAGGGGGAAATGCTTCCCGTGCGGAAGGTACGCTCATGATGCGAATGCTCTCACCCGAAAAGACGCTTTCTCCCGATGAACGGTCGGTCATTACGGTCGGCAACTTCGACGGGGTGCATAGCGGACACGGCGCCCTGCTCCGGGAAGTCGTTTCACGGGCGCGGGCACGGGGGGTGCTGAGCGTGGCCGTGACCTTTGAGCCCCATACCCGTCAGATAGCGCAGGGCGAGAGCGCCTATCGGCTCCTT
The DNA here is from genome assembly GCA_016926315.1 of Chitinispirillaceae bacterium. The sequence goes on along the minus strand of JAFGOU010000103.1, from coordinate 2,140 downwards.
TCAACCCTTGAAGAAAAGACGACGCTTATTGAAATGCTCGGGATCGACGGTCTGATGGTGGTACCGTTCAGCGATGGATTGAGCAGGAAATCGCCCGAAATGTTCATCGAAGAGTTCCTGGAAAAACGGCTCGCCATGGTCGAGTGGGTCATGGGCAAGGGGCATGCGGTGGGCATGGACCGGCTGGGAGATGAGGATTTTTTGCGTTTAATGCAAGGCAAATACCATTTTACCATACTTGTCGCTGATCTGCTGGCCCGGGAGGGGGGTATCGTTTCTTCCACCCGGATCAGGGAGTGTGTCATGCAGGGACGCATTGCCGAAGCGGTGGTGATGCTCGGGCATCCCTATCTGATTTCGGTTGAACGTACCCGGGGCAGGCGGCTCGGTGCGACATTCGGGTATCCGACCCTCAACTTCAAGAGTCCGCCTTCGCGAAAAGTCATTCCACCGCCCGGCGTGTACGCGGCCGAGATGGAGTATGAGGGAAAGTTTGAGACCGGAGCGCTGTATTTCGGCGATTGCCCGACGTTACGGGAGCGTCGCGAGGTTCATTTCGAGTTTTTTTCTTTTGACCGCGGCGGTTTCGAAATCCCTGACGGAAGCAAGGCGAACCTGTGGCTGCACTCATTTGTCAGGGCCGATCTTCTGTTCGGTTCGATCGATGAGCTGGTGGCGCGGATCGGAAACGATGTAAAAACGGTCAGGACCTTTTTTAATAAGGAGAAAGTGCAATGGCGTTAACGAAAGAACGTATGCAGGAGCTGGTAAAGGAGCACGGCAGGGATGAGATGGACACGGGCAACACCGAGGTGCAGGTGGCGCTCCTTACCGAACGGATCAATCAGATCACGAAGCATCTTCAGGGGTATTCCAAGGACCATCATTCCCGGCACGGTCTGCTCAAGCTTGTCGGCAAGCGGCGTTCGCTGCTCGAATACCTTTCAAGCAGGGATATCGAGAAATACCGTTCTCTGATAAAAAAACTGAACATACGAAAATAACCTACTCCGCCGGCGCTCTGCGGATGCCCCGTAGCCCCGGACGGACACCATGACGGAAGTGTTTTTCCGTTTTTTTCCATTACCGCAGGAGAAGTGAATGCCTTTAATCAATGTTGAGTCCGAAGTGGCCGGCGTCAAAGTTTCAATCGAAACCGGCCGGATGGCAAAACAGGCCGGTGGCGCATCGGTCGTCCGTATCGGCAATACCATGGTTCTCGCCACCGCGTGCAGCGGCAGGGAGCCCGAGAACGCCGGATTTTTCCCCTTGTCGGTCGAGTATATTGAAAAAACCTACGCCGCGGGGAAGATCCCGGGCGGGTTTTTCAAGCGTGAAGGACGACCGAGCGAAAAGGAAATATTGTCATGCCGGCTGGTCGACCGTCCGATCAGGCCGCTCTTTCCCGACCGCTACCGCAACGAAGTCCAGATCATCTGTACCGTCATTTCAGCCGACGAGCATTACGACGCGAGCGTGCTTGCCATTACCGCCGCCGCAACCGCGCTTTCCCTTTCCGATATTCCGCTGCGCGAGCCGGTCGCCGCGGTTCGCATCGGTCAAGTCGATGGCAGGCTCAAGGTGTTCCCGACGCTTGTCGAAACCGAAGCTTCCCCGTTTGAACTGGTGGTCGCCGGAACCGAAAGTTCCATTATGATGGTCGAAGGCGGCGCCTGGGAGGTAAGCGAGGGCGTTATTGTCGAAGCGCTGACGCTCGCGCATGACGCCATCAGGCGGATTTTGAAAATGGTGAACGAACTGCTGGAAAAGGCCGGAAAGAAAAAGGCCCCGTACGTAGCACCTGAAATCGATCCCGCGCTTGTCGCGGCAGTGGAGGAACTCGTCAAGGACCGCCTCCACGAGCTGAGCTTCAAGGGGATCAAACAGGAACGATACAGCGGCGTCAAAAAACTGCTCGAGGAAGTGCAGGAAGCCCTTGCCGAAAAATTCCCGGACCAGCAGCGGCTGATCGAGGAGGTATTCACCGAAATCGAAAGCAGGGACATCCGTGACGCGATCGTCTCCAGAGGCGAACGTATCGGCGGCCGGGGGCTTGACGAGATACGCCCGATCACCTGTGAACTCGATATCCTGCCCCAGGCCCACGGGTCGGCGCTTTTCACCCGCGGCGAAACCCAGG
>JAFGOU010000102.1 GCA_016926315.1 Chitinispirillaceae bacterium | reverse complement strand
GGCCAGGCACACTGGGGGGTTCATATCATCGGATCATCCGACACGATCTGGAGTTTTCTGGCGCTTTCCGTTGTCGGCATCGCCTCGGTGTTTCTCGGCGGGTGTCCGTTCCGGCAACTGGTGCTTGCCGGTCAGGGAAGCGGCGACGCCGCCATGGCGCTTGTCGGCATGGCCGCGGGAGCCGCGATTTCCTATAACTACGGACTGGCCTTTTCCGCGGGTTCTCTCGATATCGCGGGAAAGATTGCGGTGCTTGGCGGTCTCGGCGTGCTTCTGGTCATCGGCTTGTTCCCTACGCATAAACAATAGTGACGGGGTCTCTCTATGTCCGGTAGTCGTCGAATCGTCACCTTTTTCGGAACCTATCAGGTGCTCAAAGCGGAACGGCTCATCTGCTCCGCGGGCATCAAGGTGGAGACGATCGCGGCGCCGCGGCACATCAGCACCGATTGCGGCATCTGCATCCGTTTCAGCCGCAGCGACGAAGAGCGGATTCACGCTCTCCTCGCTGCTGCACAAATGGAAATAAACGGGGTGTATGATGCATAACGGCAGTGTGGAACGCGTGTGCGAGCGTATCGTTACGTGGGGGGTCCCGCTTGTCGGCGGCGCGGTGGCGATTGCCGTTTCCTTCGTCAGCCTGACGCCGCTGACCATCAAATCGTCGCTGCTTCTCGCCGGCGTGACCATCCTGTTTGCCGCATGGGTGGTGAAAACCGCGGGACAGGGACCGCTGCTTCCCGAAAAGCCGCTTTCGCGATTGGTGATGCCCGCCTTCGCCTTTCTGCTCTCGGCGCTCTTCAGCTTCCTGTTTATCTCCGGATCAAAAGACACCAGTCTCGACGAACTTTTGCTGCGTATCCCCTATTTTCTTCTCTTTTTTATCGGTGCGGTCGCCTTTTCCGATCAGGTCAGAATGCGGCAGACCCTTGCGGCGATCATGGTGATTTCGTTTATTGTGTCGCTGTACGGCATTGTTCAACATTTCGGCCTGGATCCGTTCCACATGGGCGACCGTTTCAGGATTCAGTCCACGTTCGGCAACGCCAATTTTTATGTCGGATTTCTCACCCTCGTTATTCCGGTCGCCGCCGCCTCCTTCAACCTTGCCGATCCCGTTGAGCGGAAAAAGGCGTTTGCCGCCGGCGTGCCGGTGGTGGTTTTTTCCACCGGGTATTATGTCCTCACGGTATTCAACGCATCGCTCCTTGTAAACGGGATCGTGTTCGGCCTTCTGCTCGCCGCGGTCACGGTCCTCTGCTTCCGTTTCAGGCTTGCGGAAAAATCGTTTGCCGCGCTTACCCTGTTCCTTCTGGTGAACAATATTTTTATGACAAAGAGCCGCTCCGGACAGATCGGCCTCGGCGCCGGGCTTATCCTTTTTACCCTTGCGGTTTTCCTTTTTGTCATGCCGTACCGGTCGCTGCGGAAAACCCTTCTTATCGCTTTCGCATCGCTTTCCGTGGCCGGGCTGGTCACCGCCGGGGTGCTGCATATAAGCTACAGCGACGAAGGGCGCCTTAAAACCGTGTCGGAACGAAAGTACTATGTGGATGGCGCGCTCAACCTGATCGCACAGAAGCCGCTGTTCGGTTTCGGCATCGGCACCTTCAAGAACAATTATCCCCTGATCAAGAAGCCGGAATCGTGGGCGTATAACGCCACCTGTTTCGAACATGTCAGCAATGTCTATAATGAACACCTTGAAATAGCTCACGATGAAGGTATCGTGGGTGCCGCGCTGTGGGTGTGGCTGCTCGCCGTCATTTTTTTCGGGACCTTCCAGGCCGTCCGCGTCTGGGGCAGGGCGCGCGGAACATCGCCGCCGCCCGCGGCTCCAGAAAACAGATCGTTTCTGTTGCGCCTGTACTCACCGTCACCGCAGGTGATGCTGATCGGGCTTGCCTCAGGGACCGCCGCGCTTCTCGTGGGAAATATTTTTTCCCTGAGCATGCGGTATCCATCCACCGGCTTTTTCTTCTGGCTGTTTCTGGGGTTCATGACCGCTCTTGTTGCACAAGCTCAGGGCGTTCCCGGCGAAGCGCAGGCAACGGGAAAAAAGAGACCATTTCCGCGCCGGATAATGCTCCTGCTTGACGTGCTCCTCGTGCTGGCCTGGGGCGCGATTACGATCTTCGCGTTCAGAATCTACCTTGCCGACGTCTACCTCAATACGGCGGTCAATTATTCCAAGGACGCGTATACCCCCGTTGACGCCGAGGGGGAGGTCTTTCATGATATTTTTATCGAGGGGACGCAGTACCGATCGGATTCCCTGACCTGGGAGAAGGCGATCGAATATTACCGCAAGTCGCTTTCGAACAATCCGTTCAACCTTCGTGCGCGCTATTTTTTCGGCAATGCGTTCAACCGGCGCTGGAATCTTGTCCCGGCCAGTAACCCCGCATGGGGCGACCGGGACGGCGCTCTGCGTACCGATCGCGAACGCACCATGGAACAGTATGAGTACATCATCCGCCAGGCGCCCCATTTTACCGAAATCGATCTTGAACTCGGGGACCTTTATTTAAAGCTCGGTGATATCGACAAGGCGATTGCCGCTTACAAGGAATATAAACGTTACAAACCCTTCTTCACCAAGATCCATTATACGCTTGCGAACGCGTATGTCGCCAAAAAAGAGTGGGCCAGCGCGGCAGAATCGTACAAAGATGCCCTTGACCTGAACCAGAAATTCACGGTCGGCTACCTCGAGCTGAGCGCGGTGTACCAGAACATGGGCAAGGAGGACCTTTCCCAGGAGATGTTCGAACGCGCCAGGGAGGTTTCGCCGGCAAAGGTACATCTGGCCATGGCCGACGTCTGGGAGCGATTCCAGAACCCTGAACGGGCGCTTGCATGCCTGCATGACCGGATTGTCCAGGACTCCACCGATGCGCGTCCCTATGCCCGGCTCGGCTGGTACTACATCAAAAACAGGGAGTGGCCGAAGGCGATTGAGATGTACGAGAAGACCGTCAGGTGGAACCCGCGCCACGTGCCTGCACTGGTCAATCTGAGCAACCTCTATTATGAAAACGGACGGATCGACGAGGCAAAAAAAACCTTTGAGCGGGCCATGGCAATCGATCCGCTCTATGTTCGTTCAATCATGCGCGGGCGCTGATGCCGTCGTCAAATGCCCGCACCGTTACTGCAGGGGAGACCACTCCGCCGAAGGATTGTCGGTAACGGAAGGGCCGGTTCCACCCGACGGGAGCGGGGCATCGATCGCCTGCGGCGACCGTATCGCCTTCAGGAGGTCCCGCGGGGTGAGGGGTGCGCTTCCGGTCGCCAGTTCAGGTACATTAAAGCAGCGGATATATGAGTCGTAAAAACGGGGGTCTTTCTGCGGCAGGATAAAGGGTTTTGCCGCATTTCCCAGGCTGTCGACATGGCTGAAATAGAGGCGCGTGAGGATCCCGCCGTTGCGCTTTGAGGAGAACACGATCCAGCGCCCGTTTTTCGACCAGCCGTGCCATGATTCCGATTCATCGCTCGATACGGCGAGTCTGGAGCAGCCGCCCGTTGCGAGGTCCATGAGGTAGAGATCGCTCGATGGCTGGGTTATGGGATACGGGCCGAACGCGTGCATGCAGAAGAGCACGAAGCGACCGTCGGGCGACAGGCGGGGCTGGGTAATGCTCAGGCCGGTTTTCGACGATGAAAGCACGGTATCGATGCTTCCGAACGCGCCCGTGGTGTTATCAAATGCGATCCGGAGCAGGCTGCATTTCTGGCGGTCATATCCATCGGGCGGCACCTTGTTGAAATCGTCCCAAAGGATCGGCCCGCTTGAGTAATAGAGAAACCGCCCGTCAGGCGACCACGCCGGCCAGGTCTGGATCAGGTCTTCCCGGTAAAGCAGCGGCACGTCGATCATCCGTTCTCTTCGGACATCGTATACGTAAATATTCGATGAGAGGTCGTAATCGTCGATCGGGTTTTTTCCGGTCGAATGAAAACACTGCCGCACCTTGCTTATTGAAAAAGCGATATAATCGCCGCCGGGATGCCAGGAGGTATACCCGAGCTTCGCGTTTATTTTTTTAACGGCGCCGTCCGACGAGATGAGCGCAGCACTGCCGAAATCGTTGGAACGGGTGTGCACCACGATGCGCGAGGGGTCGTTCGATCCCGGCGTATGGCAGTTGACGCACCCCCAGTAGAAATTTTTGGTGTTGACAAGGGTTTTTTCCCGGAACGATTCAAGGTGCCGCTCGTGGATCCGGAGATCGCTTGAATAGTTATAGAGAAAACTGAGGGAGCGGTAGGTGAGATAGGGGTCGACCGGTTCCCGGGCGATCGCATTTTCAGCGGGCCGGAAACGGCGCCAGGAGCCGTCGCCAGATCGGACAAAAACGACAATCCGCAGCGTATCGCCGGCATTGGCCATGAGAAGCGGACGCCACTTTTTTTCCGGGATGCGGACATCGCCGCCGACGCTGGTCAGGACGATCGGCTTTCCCTTTGCGGATGAAAGGATGACGGTGAACCGGGTCCCTGAACCGGCAATGCGGAAATTGATCGGCGCGATATTGGGCGGAAGGACCGTGCCGGAGTAGTCGGGATAAAGGGAGGGCGCGCGACCGGCATCCGCGCTCACGCGCTCAAGCGATGCGATATCAGGCTTGCAGGCGAAAAGGAGCGCGGCGACCACCGGCAGCACAAAGCGGCATGCGATCATCGTTTCGCTCCGGAAGAGGATTCAAAGGAGTAAAAATAGTAGTAGGTCGATCCGAAGGTGCCGGCAAGCTTTTTTGCCGCTGAAGGGTCGTCTTCAAGCGCGAAATACCGCTGCATGAACTGGTCGAACCGGGAGAAGGTTGCCCGGGAAACCATGGGCTGCTCCTTTGGAAGCGTCTGCGCCGTATCGCGGTCCTCACGCGACATGAAGACGCAGACCGCCTCCTCCCAGTGGCGGGGAAGCGCCGTATACCCCAGCTCCTTGGCGTGATCGAACCGGATCACCAGTTTTTCGGTCTGTCCGGTCTGCAGATAAAAAGCCATAAGGTAGTCAAAAGCGAGCCTGTTGCGGGGATTGCGCTCAAGGAGACGGAGCAGAAGCGCTTCCTCGTCGCAGGAGAGAAAGAAATAGTCGACCGTGTCCATGCAGGCGCGCAGGTGGGCAATGACGGGGATCTGCGCGAGCGCCGTGGAGTCGGAAAGGAGTTTCAGAAACCTTTTTGCCTTGGCGCGATACCCCGGTATGGCGCTCAGCCTGTTCAGGTAGACCGAAGCCGCATCGGTATTATGCTTGGCGAGATGCAACAGCGAACGGCGGTACATGAGAAAAGGATACGGCCCCATGCACTCCATGAGTTCACCGATGGTTTTTTCCGCGTAGTTCACCATGCCGAGCTCCATGAAGAGACCCGCGGCGGCCGCCCAGAGGGGAAAGCCGAACCCCACGATACTATTGCGCAGGAGCAGCGGTTCCGGCGAAAAGGTCTCCTGGGGATAGACGAACATTTCCGACCCGAGCATGCCGGTTTGCGCAAGGGCCCGGTTGCGAACATGGGTCAGATACGGCTGGAGCGGACCCGGTTTTCCCGGAAAGGACGCATACTGGGGTGAGTAGTCTTCGTTCCTTATCGCGTCCCACATCTGGTGTTCCACCAGGTGCACGGTACGGCTGACCGCCCTGACGTCGCGCAGCAGCGGATCGTGCCGGGTCACGGCGATAACGGCGACGCCTATCGTGGCTACGCAGAGAGCCTGAACCGTGGCGCGAAGGGGAAGCGGGGCGCGCAGCATTTTTTTCCACGCCGGCACCAGCAGCAGAGCGGTCAGCAGGGGCAGTGAAACCAGAAGGTACAACCCCGGAACCGGCCAGCCGAAGAGGGTAACGGCTGAAAGCGCGTCTTCCGGAGCGGTAAGGCGGGGTTCGAGAAAAAAGAGAAGCGCGCCGTTGATGGCGACGAACAGTGCCGAGAATGCGATCCGTGCAGCGTCACGCCGGCCGGTCAGCTCCAGAAGAGCGACCAGGACGAGGAATAACGGACCTGCCCAGCCGCAGAGATACCAGCAGAGCCAGAAGAGCGGGAAGACCGTCAGGGTCGTAAAGAGCGGTTTTTCGCGTGACAGGAGCGCATGGACGACCGCCGCGGCCAGGGCTGCCGCAATGGGAACCAGCCATACCAGGGCTTTCAGATGGTAGTAGTGGCAGAAAAAGAGCAGTGCCATTGCCGGCGCAAACCTGAAGCCGAACGGGTCAACGCCGCCGCATTTTTTTAAATAAAGCGAAAACAACGCGACCAGGACCCACGCCAGAAAGGTCAATGCCAGCGCGCCCGCAACCCTTGAACGGCACGCATCGATGCAGAGCGCTACTGCAAGTTTTGTCACTCCGCCCGGCGCAGAAAACAGCTCCTTGAAGTACCCTGGCGTGAGTTCGAGGATAAACCCGTCACCACTGTAGGTGTCAGGGACCTGCAGGTAGGCAAAACCGCTCTCCTTCTGATGCAGGTACCTGACGAAAAGATCGTTGTTAAAGCCGTTGTTCGAGTAGATAACCGTCGGGTCGATCGCCGTCAGCAGATAGATGAATAAAAACAGGAAAAAGGCCGCTGGAACGATAACGGGAACATACCGGCCAGGGCGCCGTGGCGATTGTTTTGCATCCCGGTCAGGAGCTGCCGCAAGAGGGGGTGCTGGTTGTTCCACAACGATCCTTGCTCTTACCCTGCAAAGGTGATCAGGGAAGCCCGGGTATCGCCGGCGGACGCATGGTCTGCGCCGGTACGGTAATGGCCGGCTTCGATGAGGTTAAAAATACCTTATTTCCTGCTTATGCGGTTTAAACAATCGTGCAAGGGCGCTGGAAAGTAGCCGGTCCCCCGTTCAGTATGCCGCCGGCGTCCAGACCGGCAGCCGCTTTGCCAATCGGCAGACCACGCAGCCAGTCTTTTCGCTCGGCGCCACCGCCGCCAGGGATTCGGACTCCCGCGTATTTTATATTCAAGGCCTATGGAAAAACAGTATCATCCCGCAGCAGTCGAAGAAAAATGGTACGCCGTATGGACAAGAGAAAACCTGTTCCACGCGAACGCCCTTTCCAAAAAACCGCCCTATTCGATCGTCATCCCTCCGCCCAACGTGACCGGTGTGTTGCACATGGGCCATGCGCTCAACAACACGATCCAGGACATCC
>JAFGOU010000101.1 GCA_016926315.1 Chitinispirillaceae bacterium | reverse complement strand
GTTCATCTCCCTGCGCGATAATCCGAACAGGGGCGGGTATCATAAAATCTATAACAACACTTTCGTTACGCCGGTCGCGAACGGGCAATCCGCCGCAATCCTGGAAGATGACACACGAAACCCCTCGCCCGGGCTTAATGTTAAAAACAACATTTTCAGCAACTTTAACTGGGCATATGATCTTCGGTCAACCAATCATACCATAGACTATAATAACGACCATTGCATAAAGGATATCGGAAAATGGGCGGGGAATTTTGTCGGTTCATTCGCCAACTGGCAAGCGCTGGGACTAGACGTTCATGGCATCAGCGCCAGTCCGGGATTTGTATCGTCGACCGATCTTCATCTCGCCCAGAACTCGCCCTGTATCGGGAAGGGAACGGACCTTTCGCCCCTTGTCGGCACGGATATCGATGGCTATGTCCGCCCCGGTCCGTCGGGAGTTTCTCTGGGTTCCTATGAATACGGAAGCGCCTCACCGATACCCGTGGTACCCGCCGCACCGGTGCTGGCAACACCGAACAGCGGCGCGACCGGGGTTTCGATTTCACCGGTCCTGTCATGGAATACCGTTCCCGGCGCTACGTCGTATTCACTGCAGGTGTCGGGCACGTCAACGTTTGCAACGACCATAGCGACCCAGGCCGGAATTACCGCGACGACATTCACGGTGGACGGTCTCTCGAACAACACGACCTTTTTCTGGCGCGTCAACGCCACCAACGCAAACGGCACCGGCGGTTGGTCATCCACCGGGAATTTTACCACCATTGGGGCAACGCTCCCCTGCACGATTGTGCTCTGGTGGCCGGGCAATGGGGCGACGGGAGTCGTCATTAATCCCTCCCTTACCTGGAGCGCGGATTCGGGAGCGTTATCGTATGCATTACAGGTATCGACTGATCCCGCCTTCTCCGTACTGACCATCCATGAGTCAGGTATTGCGGCGACGGACTTCGAAGCCGACGGCCTTTCGCCTGCCACGACCTATTTCTGGCGCGTCAATGCCACCACTACCGGCGGTGTCAGCGACTGGAGCCCTGCGTCGGGATTTATAACGGCCGGCCAGGCGGGCCATGCGTTTTTCCAGGAAGCGACCGCGGACAACCTGGTGTCGATTGAGGCGGAGCATTTTTCCGCAAATATCGTTCGCAGCGGCCACGCCTGGGAAAAGGTGGCAACGACCGGCTTTTCAGGAGAATGCGCCATGCAGGTGCTGCCGAACAACGTGGCGACCATAAACACCGGTTATGCCCTCGCCAGTCCCCGGATGGACTACCAGGTAACCTTTGTCAAGACCGGCAGGCATTATATCTGGGTAAGAGGCATTGGCCCTTCAGGCGGCGATGACTCCTACCATGCCGGTATTGACGGCAAGGCTTCCACCACCTGTGACCGGATTTCTTCCTTTACAACACAATGGAAGTGGTCAAAAACCGACATGGATGGAAGGTCAGCCTATTTCAACGTTCCAACCACCGGCGAACATGCGGTAAACGTCTGGATGCGCGAAGACGGTTTTATCATCGACAAAATTGTTATTACAACAAATTCCCGTTATGTCCCGACAGGGAGCGGTCCCGCTGAGACGCGAATCAACGGGTTGGGAAAAGAAGCACTCCCGGGTAACGCAGTGGGCATCGGGCACGTTCCGCCGATTATGGATATTTACTCGTGCCGGAACGGGGTCGTTCAGATATCACTTCCCTTCTCTGGAGCCTATCGCCTGACCATTTACGCTTTGAGCGGAAAAAAAACCGGGGCATTTGCCGTACATTCCGAATCAGCCGTACATACTGCGGTATCGCTTAAAAACCGGAACCTCGCGCAGGGATACTACCTGATGCAGCTTTCAGTCTCGGGAGCACAGGTCAGCCGGAAAATATACGTAATGAAATAGTTTCGGTTCTGAATCGTCTGAACCTGTACCACCTTGTCACGCTGAGCTTAGCTTGCCCTGAGTTGATCGAAGGGAAGCGTCATGTTTCTGGTGTAAAGAGACCCTTCGACAAGCTCAGGGTGACAGTTTTAATCCGAACTGTCCAATTTTGAACAGAAGCTACTTAGTACCTGTTCTGAATTGACAATTATGAGAAAAACGTCCTTCTGGCGGAAGCCGCCTTAGTGGACAAAAAACGGAATAATGCGCTGATGATCGCCGGCAGCAAACCGCAGGAGATACCGGCCCGTTGCCATCGCGCTCCGGTTCAGTCTGACATGGTAATAGCCGGGCGTTTGCGGTGCCGAAGTATAATGCCGGATGGATTTGCCTCTCATATCAAAAACCGTGAGCGATACGACACATTGAACGGGTATCCCATAGCGAAAAACGCCGTTATGAAGAGATGATCCTGATGGCACGACCGTGAAAGACGACGGCAGAACAACAGTGGTTGGAATCCGAACGATGATCTTACTACCATTTGAGAACAATCCCCAGCCGGCAACATTGCGGGCGCGGACACGCCACCAGAAGGTCCTGTTATTGGGCAAATGCCTGAGGAGGAAAGTGGTGTCGGAGATCGTTGAATCGGAAATTACCTGTTCACCAGCCAACGAGTCGGAATAGACATCAAGTTGGTAGCTGGTTACCTGGGGGTTTGCCGATTTCCATTTGCACAACAGGCTGTCTATCCTGAGAGTGTCGTTTATAGCGGGTACGACGACAACCATTTCCGGCAACGCACCTATAGTTGTAAACGACATACTGCGCGACCAGGGGCTCTGGCTTGCGGCATTTACCGAGGCAACCCGCCAGAAATATAACGCGTTTCTCGCCAATCCGGAAAGCAAAAACAGCGTATCTTTAATAGTACCGGAATCCAGAAGCAGAGGGACAAAGGAGCCATTGGTTGAAAGCTGAACTCGATACGACGAAGCGCTTTGCGCTGAATGCCAGGAAAGAGACGGCGTTACAATAATATCGACGGCACCGGAATCAGGGAGAATCGCAACAGGGGTCGCGGGTGACGCCATTATGGTCGAGAAGGACCATGGCATTGTCCATGCGCTGGTTCCACTTGTATTAGCTGCATTTACACGCCAGTAACAGGTGGTGTTGTTTAACAGGGAGTTTACCGTATACGAAGTTGACGTGATGCCGCTTTGATTAACAATCTGCGTTGAAAAATCAGACGCCGTTGAAACCTGCACGGCATATGATGTCGCCCCACTTGACGCACTCCAGCTCAGCGTACATTTTACCGCAATGCCGGAAACATCATTGTCTGGCGACGATAAAACGGGAGGCAACGGTATTGGTAGTACTGAAAGTGATCTTCGCCACACACCGTTTCCTTTGGTCCCGGCGAAAAGAGTACCGCCACTTATCACAAAAGATACAACAACCGCGTTTGCCAAACCGTCATTATCCGGAACCCAATGAGCCTCATCGCCATTGGCAATGGATCGAAATACGCCATTTTGCGTTGCAGCAAAAAGAGTGTCTTCGCGAAGAGCAAGGGCTGTGACAAATGCGGTGTCAGGCAAACCGGTAGCAAACGGATACCAGGCCCTGGCGCTGTCTTTGGCGCGAAATATCCCGCCCCCGCCCGTCCCGGCAAACAGAAAAGTGTCGGCAACAGCAAAACAATAGGGAATGATGTTTTCCCTCGGATCGAAGAGGCCGTTCGTGACCAGGTACCAATTAAGGCCGTTATCTTCCGTGCGAAAAGCGCTGCCGCCCCAGGTCCCGACGAAAACATACCTTCTGGTAACGCCGATGGAAAAAATATTGACATGGACCAGTCCATTGCTGACCTCGAGCCAATGTACACCGCTGTCGGAAGAGCGGCATACCCCGCCTCCGCTTGTTCCGGCAAAGAGAAAAGAATCGTTTCCACCAAGGGCCTGAATATTCAGGGTCGATATTCCGGTATTTATCGCCTCCCAATGCGCTCCACTGTCGGTGGAACGGAACACTCCGCCACCATAGGTGCCGGCAAACAGCGCGGTTCCCCTTACGGTGAGGGCCTTGATGTCCCGATTGGTCAAACCGGTATTGACTGCGAGCCAATGTACACCGCTGTCGCTGGAACGGAACACTCCGCTATCGCTGGTACCTGCCAAAAGGTGTGTTCCCATTATTGCCAGGGCATTGACTTGTCCGCCACCCGGTCCATCGGTAGGTTGCCACGCAGCGGTTAAACCGGAAATCAGGACAAGAGAAAACAGACCGGCGGCGAAAAAACAATGTGTCTTCCTCATTTGATTCTCCCAGGGCAAGTAATGACGACGAAGCGCCTTTTGCGGATATAACCAACTCCAACGGTGACCCATACTGTTCATGCTCACCGCCGCATAGCTATAGTATGAAGCAATTTTCCTGCCATACGTTCCAAAGAGTCGCGCAATCGACTCGCAGGGTTTTCAAACCAGGACATGAAAACCCGGTGCGTTCGGATCCACGCCTCTCTCATATACCTATCGACAGGGAGGCGTTATATTGCCGGAATCAAGGTCCCTGAACGGAGTTTTCCGCTTTTTCAAGTTGAATCTGGACCTTCATTACCTGGCCTTTTAAGATGCGAACGGTTTGTGAATAGGGCTTAAACCCCGGACGTTGCAATAACAGTGTATAGTCACCTTCCGGAAACGCAAGCGGCGTCGGGGTCGGGGCGGTCCCATGCAATACGCCATCGACATAAATGTCGGACCAGGGATATGAATAAACATGGATATGCCCGGTACCTTTTTCAATCTGTCTCAAGGAAATGGCGACGGTCTGCGTCACGCCGGGTTCGATTATATAGGTTCTCTGATACGACACAAAACCGGACGCCCAGGCGGTAATGGTGTGCGGACCGGGCATCACCCTCTTTCCTTTCGCCATTTCCTGAGAAGAGACGTTCTTCCCATCCAGGGATATGATCGCGACTGAGGGTTCTATTTTGACCTTTAAATCGGCGTAGGGAAGCGGTTCCGGGCTTTTAACCGGTTTTCCGGCGTTACTTGTTCCATAGTCCGCACGATCGACATTTTTTTTGCCGGGTACATGCACGGGTCTTGTTTTTTTCTGATATATTCGTTTTATCGGCACGACAGGCGCCACTGTTGCGACGCGCGTCGGGTCAGCATGGTGAAAAACGGCATTTGCGGATTTTGCCATGCCATTAAGCGCCGGTGGCGTTTGCTGGACGGCGCTTTTTGTTTTTTGTAAATAGATAGCACGCACCTCGCTCCTCACTTTGTTTTTCTGGAGCATAGTGAGGTAAAAGCCAAGACTTATGGAAGCAAGGAGAATGACCCCTGCCGCGGATAACATCCATAACGGACGCCTTTTTAGCAATGCTGTTTTATCCATGGCAAACAACCCGGCCGCCTGGCTTTTAGCCGGTACGTCTGCAGGAAGGATGAATGCGGATAGGAGAACACCGTTCCTGTTTCCGCCGAGTCTCTCAATTTCAGCACAATGGGCTTCCGCTTTTACCGAATCCCCTGATTTCCGATGCATAGCGATCATACGAAGGTGATAACCTAAAAGGACCTTTTCGAGTCCGGAACTCGCTGAACCTTTATCTGCCATATACCTTTGGATTTCCTTCTCGATATCGCGAATACCCATATCAAAGATGAGAACATCCAGTGAGGTAATGAGGGGTTCCAATGACAAAATCCTGTTTTGAGGTTCCTTTGCAAGGCATGCGCTGATGGCAACAGCGCAATCGTCGGGAAGAAAAGGGATATAATGCAAAATATGTTGCTCATTTGAATAGATAATCGATTCCAGGAGCTGTGGAACCGTTTCCCCGGAAAAAGGAAGTTTACCGCATAAAATACGGTAAAGAAGAACGCCTGCCGACCAGATGTCTCGCGCCTTTTCTTCAAATTCAGCGGTTTTTTCAGGAGCTTTTGCCAGTATACTTGATAGCCCCTTTATTGGCAAGACAATACTGGTTGGGTCTGTTTTCTCAACCTTTTTGGCCGCTTCAGGCGATAGGTAACCCGGTGAAATAGCCGGTATACCCGCTGTGGAATGAGAAAATGGGTCAGAAAGTGGTCCCTTCACGCCGGAATCGGCCACCTTCACCATGCCGCTTTTTGAAACAAGAATTGCATGTGATTCGAAGGCGCCATGACCTTTGCCCTGTGTATGCGAAAAATGCAGGATTTTCAGAGCCTGGAGGGCAATCATGAGAGCGATTTCCCTCGGAAAAGGCTTCCAGGTAAAAAGCTTCTCCAAATCCGTATCATTACTATTTTCCATATGGTCGGCTCATCGGACATGAAAGACAGCGCCTACATCAACCACCGTTTTTTCATCAGCAGAAGTGCCAGGGAAAATGTTCCTATTCCGACTAACAGCAGATATATCCATTCCATTGATACAACTGAAATCCTGCCCTCCTCTAAAAGGATTGATTTTACCGGCTCATAAAACTGGTAGGAAGGTAAAAGAGGAGCAACGGCGGCTAATTTTTGCGAAAAATCCGATAATGCCGAAGGAAGCAGATGGGGTAGATAGAATATGACACCCAGGGTTCGGGCACTGGCCGCATTGCGGCATAAAAACCCCAATAAAATGCCGTAGGAACTGAAACAGAAGCTGCCAACCCCGACAAAAGCGATATAACTTACAACATTTCCAAAATCGAAATTACCCAGTATATGGAGAAGAAGTACCGCGATAAGAATTAAAAAAATACCTGAAAGTACTTTAGCTATAAGCCACTCGATTTCACGCATGGGAGTCTGTAAAAGAGCAAGAAGTATTTTTTTTTCCTTTTCTTCGGCAACTTGCGCAGGCACGATAATAAAGCTGACCAGTAAAACCATCATCAGAATCCAGGTAGGTAAAATGTTTTTTTGAATCCCCCCGCCCTGAAGAGGCATAACGGCGGAAATCCAGTTTGAGCCATTTCCTTCCACCGCTTTTTGCAGTGCAGAAAAGCTCTCCACCATTGAAAGGGTTACCATGGATTCTTTTTTTAATACGACAAGGACTAAACTGTTTTTTCCATTTTCAGATCGTACTAACAGCCCGTCTATTTTTTTGTCTATTAACCATCGTTTCCCTTCCTCTTCGTCAGAAACGTGAATAACGGTAAACACTCTTCCGGCTGATGCAACGGCCTGCAAAACGACCGTGTCATACTTCTCTTTTTGAAGAAGGCCGAGAGTACTCTTTTTAAAATCGGCGTCGGTCTTATCCACCAGTTTCAGGGAGAAAAAAACAAAAAAAGGGACAAAGAGAATCAGGTAGATCGTCTTATTCTTGAATGCAATGGCCACATCATGCAACGTTACAATTATGATATTTCTTATCATCACCGGTATAGCTTTTCATGAATTTCTGATTGGAAATAACTGTGTGAAGAGCCATCGAATACCAGAAATCCCTGGTGTAATACGACGATGCGTGTTGCAAGGGTTTGTATCTCCTCTGGCCGATGGGAAGTAAATATGATCGTTTTTCCTGATGCATGAAATCCCCTCAGCAACCGATACACCTCTTTCGTCATTTCAAAGTCCAAACCCGATGTAGGTTCATCGAAAAGAAGCACTGGCGGATTTGCCAAAAAAGCACGCCCGATACTTACCCTTTGCCTTAGCCCTTTTGATAAAACCTGTATTGTATTATTACGATAGGGCAACAATTCAAAAAATGTCAGGACCTCTTCGATACGTAAAGAGGGAACCTGAAAAAGACGGGCGACTATTTTAAGGTTATATTCAACGGAAAAGAGTTCGAAAAGATTGGGCGTTTCCGGGACAAAACCAACCTTTCTGACAACAGCCGACCGGTTTCTCAGGTTGATCCCATCCACCAGAACTTGTCCGCTGTCGGGAATGAGCCAACTTGCCAACATTTTTAAAAGCGTGGATTTACCTGCTCCGTTGTGACCGATGACGGCAATCAGTTCCCCTTTTTCCACCTCAAGACGTACCGGCTGAAGCCCTCTTTTCCCCTTGTACACCTTTGAAAGATCCTGAATATCGATCTGCATACATTGTTGTTTCATTATCCCGCTAAACCGGAAAAATGATCGTTGATGGCTTTTCGCATAAGAGTCAGTGTGAGAACTTTGACCGGAATCGTCTATCGTATCAACTGCACTGGCCGGATGTTCCAGACAACCGGCAACGTATCAATCACCCTTGTCGATAAGGAGGGATGACAGCAAATTAGGTACTGTGTGAGGCAAATATACCCCTCGACAGGCTCACACTTCGGTAAAACTCAGTGCAGACTTCGACCCGGCTCAGTGCAGGCAGGGCAGGCTCCTTCTTGCGTATATTTTATGAGCTACAGTACCTTATACCGCAGAGCAATACTATAACATTTTTTCCGGCTCTGCCGGCTTCATTTTTCAGGCGTTGTCATCCCTCAAAAGCTCTATGGTAGTGCCGGAAGCAATGCGGTATATCACCGATGAGATTATTATACCCGTTGCCATAAATAGACAATCCCAACCACTAAAATGACTACAACCAACACGCCGATGATTAAGCCTAGTTCCATGGTCCCCTCCTTTCATAGGTCATGTTTCCCAACCAGTCGGATTTAAAGGCAGATACATGACGAGTCATACAGAAATGTATCTCTCGTTATTATTCCCGGATAATAGATGATTGCTGCTAAAAGAGTTGCAATAACCATGCCATCACGCAGGCTCACCTGGAGAAGGAACCGTCAAAGGGGACCTCTATCGGAAAGCCACTATTTCCGGCTTTCCGAAGGTAAAATCACGAAACCCGAAATCGCTCGTCCTGAATACATTTATTTTGATGACATTATATCCCTTGCCGGGTATGGAGGGGTAATAGGCGACGGACAATTGGAAGTTGCTTAATACCAGATAATTATTGTTAATTAAAGCACCTGTGCCAAGTTGTGAATACACCGGGCTGTTTTTGAATCCGGATGTCGCATCACCGAGCATGGCGACCGAACCGACCAGAAACGGCCCGAATCTGAACCCCAGTACTTTCCACGGAGTAAAGGATTGCGTCTGGAGCGTCAAAAGGACTTTTCTTGTACCCCGCAAGGAGCTGTTGAATCCGCGTATTCCGTTTTTATCGTTTATGGTCAAACTATCGTAGGAATACCTGTTTATTCCCCAGGTGACCTGCGGTTTAATAAACTGCCGGATCCGCCAATTCCCGATTTCAAACATATTGCTGAAATAGTGTGCATCGGCGTCAAAAACGCCCTGCTCTGTAACTGATTCACGAAAGAAGGTCCCATATTCAACGGTAGAACTCAGATACCCCCATTCATTATAATTACCCGATGATATTCGCGCGCCCAGATATAAACGCCCGGTATTGTTTCGTATCTGGTACCCTCCCGTTAATCCATACACTTTCCCCACCGGTACGTCTTCGATAATGCCAAAATTAAAAATGTAATTGTCCTGGAAATAACGCCGCGTTGAAATCCCCAGGCCAGTCAACAAAAAATCTTCGTCGGGATACCGGCGCAACGAATCGTGCGCTTCATCCGGTTTTTCAAGATACCGGATGCGTAAATAGCGTGATGAAAAGATCGCATTGGTAGTGCGCTCAATTTCCGCAGTACCTTTGGAAATCCTGTTTGCAGTGCCGGCCCAATAGTCCTGTGTCGTGAATTTTATATCCTGCCCCCTCCTGCCCGACATGGTATCGGCAGACGTGTCCGCGAGGAATTGCCGGGAAATATTCAGTCCCGCCGCCCACCGCGCAAGGGGCGAATAAAACGGACGTTCAACCGCACCGCTTGTACCGGAATTGTCGTTTTCATCAATGGCATAATGCAAAACGGATTGTACGTGGGAGTTGCGGATGTTCGGGACGGAATAATTCCCCACAAAGGCGTTTTTTCCATTGGAATGATTCCAGGTATATCCGGCTTTTAACTCATGTCCGAATCCTGTAAAATTATTTTCAGTGAAGCCAGCCGTCAGGCGTGCTGCGGAGCCGGTACCATCAGGAATGATGCTCCATTTATCCGACACGCGGATATACATATCAACAGAATCGTCAGTTTTTCCTGCAGGCGAAATGAACAGCAAAACATCATCGATATAATGCTGTCGGCGAATCAACCGTTCCGACTCCTTTACTAGCAGGGAATCAAACGGCTGCTTTTTATGGATAAGCAACAGGTTCCCGATGGCGCTGTTATGCGTTTTCAGATGCAAAACATTTCCGGTTTTAAATAAATAGTTTTGCGGCAGTATCGTTGTATCTTTTACCGAATAGCCGAACGGATCCAGCGTAACGATGTTTATGCTCCTGATAATTTTCCCCTCAAAAGCCTCATAACGGCGCCGCAAAAGGCGGGGGTTTCCTTTTTTTGCCGGGGTTGATGCAACCGGTTTGAAAACCAAGCTATGCATAAACGCCGTGAGCTTGCTTTTTTTTGAAAACGTTTCGATTTCCCGGTACACGCTGGATGAATCAATGGTATCGGAGGTTTGCCGGGCATTGACAGGCTGACTGATGCAGAGCCAGAGAAAAAGCACTATCTGTGTATTCAGGAACCGTGAAGCGTTTGAAGCCATGCACGTTTTGCTTTCGCCATGTATCGTCAGATCCCTATCTTCCGGATTTTTTGCTCCACCTCATCGGCGCTTTCCTCATCATAAAGGGCCGGCAACGCTGCCCGCAGGCCGGCAAGATTGAGTTTTAATAGTGCATGACGCACATGATGCAGTGCATCGGGTTGTACCGACAGATTCACGGCGCCCGATGCTGCGAGCAGACAGCACCCGACCGTGTCCGATGCCATTTCGCCGCAAACCGTAAGATGCTTGCTGTGCTTCCCGCAAGCGGTGACAACCCCTTTGAGTAATCTTAAAAAAGCGGGGTGCGCGAATCGGTTGTACTTCTGTATATCATCCTGGTCTCGATTAACGGCGAAAAAATACTGTAAAAGATCATTGGTCCCCAGACAGACAAATTCGACTTTCGGCAAAAACCATTCCATCGAAAAGGCGACGGCGGGAACTTCAACCATTATGCCGACCTGGGGAAAATCGCCGTCATAGTTGCTTTCAGCAATGACGCCTTCAATGACCTCCCGGGACTTTAAAAGATCGTCCACGGTGGTGATAAAGGGCAACAGTAAGCGTGCGCGAAACGTTCCGCGATTAGCAAGGATGGCGCGGATCTGCCTTTTCATCAGGTCGGGACGCGATAATAAAAAACGGATGCCCCGGCATCCAAGTTGCGGGTCGGACTCCTTTGCCATTTGCATATATACCGGCAGCTTGTCGCCGCCCAGATCAAGAAGGCGGACCGTCATGCTTGCAATCCCTTCCACACCGAAGATCCCGGTGTAATATGCCGCCTCCTGTCCGTCCGTAGGCAATTCCGTGTTCGCAAGGTATCGCATTTCGCTGCGAAAAAGGCCGATCTCCGTGATGCCCTGGCAATGCGCGCGCAGCACCTCGGCAAGGCTGGAGGCATTGCACAGGAGATGAATCGCGATACCGTCGGCCGAATATACCACCGATGTATCACCTGGATGCGCAACGGGGCTTTCCGCTATTTTGTGCCGGGTTTCCACATGCTGACATTCTTTGACGGTCGCTTCGGATGGGTTCAGAAAAACATACCCCCGGTATGCGTCAATCAGCACTTCGGTCGATTCATCTACAAGAGAACCGATTCCCGGGAAGTCTATGATGACCGGCACGCCGAGCGTTAGCGCTATTATTGACGAGTGCGAGTTAGGGGAATTTTCTTCAATGAGTACTCCTGTTACTTTGTCCATCGGTACGACCGCCACCTCAACCGGTGTCAGCCGATCGGCCAAAAGGATGGAGCCCGCCGGAATCTTCATGATTGACGATAAACGGTCTTCGTTGGCGGGAAGCATGTTATACAGCAGCCGATAATACAGGTCCTGCATGGTAATCAGGCCCCTGACCATTAATTCGTCGGCGCTTTGGGCGGCTTCATCCCGTAACCGGACGATCTCATCCGCAAGAACGGATTCACCGTTTATGCCGGTACGAGCGACGGTATCCTTGACTGATGAAATAAAGGCCGGATCGTCCAAAAGCTGGAGTGACGCTTCGAATATCGGATATGACGGATCCTGAACGCCCTGCTGGTCACTCCTCATGAAACGTGATATTTGACCTTTACTTCTGATGACTGCGTAATCAAGCTTTGCCAATTCGGATGGAACGAATCCGACGGTATGCCTGTCGTTTTGAAAATGCTGAAGGCTCACCCGTTTAAGCAGGTACGCTTTCCCGCGCGCGACTCCCGGAACAAGAGGCTTGCCGTGGAACGCCCTCTCGCCATGCCTGAGGGTAGGTGGATTAGCGGTCATGCTGGTGCCCGATCTATTTCCGCAGTGCCGATAATTTTTCGAACCATTCGTTTTCCTGCCGCGTGAGATGGTCAACCATCTGGATGTCAACCGACACGAACAGGTTCCCATACTCTTTATTTTTGTCAAAGACCGGCATCCCGAGTCCACGAAGCCTGAGCACCTTATGGTTCGGCGTTTCCTTCGGGATGTCGACCTTTACCGCGCCTTTCAATGTCTTGACCAGGACTTTTCCCCCCAGCACCGCGGTGTATAATCCGACGGAAACGTCGCGGTAAAGATCGTTCCCCTTGCGATGAAATTCCGGATGCGGCGCTATGGTAACCATAAGGTAGAGATCACCCTTATGACCGCCATCTGTTCCATCCATCCCTTTTCCTGCAATCCGTAACACCTGTCCGTCATTGATGCCAGGGGGAACCGCCACCCTGATCGTCTGGCCATCGAGCCGGATCAGCCGCTTAGCGCCATTATAGGCTTCTTCCAGCGATATCGTTGTCTCCGCATTAAGGTCCTCGCCCTTGAATGCCGCGTTCCTTCTCCCCGGTCTTCTTCCTCCGCGCTCTCCAAACAGTAATTCAAACAGATCGATGTCACTACCTGCGGTAAACATCGAATCAAATTCATCGGCGCTCATCCGCTGCTTTTGCGTGTTGCCGCCGCTCGCATACTTAGACCAGTCAAATCCTCCCTGCTGCGCCCCGGCTTCCTCGTAGCGCTTCCAATCAGCGCCGAACTGATCGTACTTTTTCCGTTTCTCTGGATCGCTGAGGACCTGGTTGGCGTCATTGATCTCCACGAACTTCCCGCAGGCAGCCTTGTCTCCCCTTGTCTTGTCGGGATGATACCTGACGGCAAGCCTTCGGTAAGCCTTCTTGATCTCGTCGGTGCTAGCCGTCGTGGAAACGCCGAGTACTTTATAATAGTCGATGTAGTTCATTTCGTCCTTGCGATTTGCGAAGCGGCATTAGCCGATGTCCCGGGTTTGATTGACTTTTTCCGCTTGAAACCGCTACTTTGGCGTGTTTGATTATTTTCCCCTTGACCGTATAGCCTCGTTCAAGCACTTCGCTGATATGCGAGTCCGGTATGGTCTCGTTGGGTGCGCAAATGAGCGCTTCATGCAATCCGGGATCAAATTTGTTTCCCGGCTCGCCATATGCTTCAAGCCCGTGGTTTTTCAGTATAGTGTTTAGTTTTGCATAATTGAGCTTCATGCCATCGACGAATTTATCACCCCGATCGCCGGATTTAAAAGCGCGTTCAAAAATCTCCCGAACATCAATAAGTTCGCCGATGAGCAGTTCATCGGCGGCCTCAATGAGTCGCTGCCGCTCCTGGCCGCTCCGGCGCTTATAATTCTCGAAGTCGGCCATAAGTCGGAGATACCTATCGTGGAGGATGTCGATTTGCTCTCCCTGATCCTCAACTTCACCGGTCATTATGGATTTCCTTTACGGACTACCGTTACTCTTTTTCAAAGTCACGATATCCCCGTTCCACATTTGTGCTTGCCAGATTTTCACTGAACCTGTCGCCGCCGCCTGCACCCCGTCTCTCCGCAAAAAAGTTTTGCCGGCAAGGCCACGTAACGCCCCGCAGAGACAGGTCATCCGGCAAGCCCCCACCGTTGTCATCGCTTGTACCCTGCGCCGGCTTGTTCCCGGTCGTCCTTCTAGGCCACATGCCGTTCGTAAATCTTCCGATAATGATACCCGCAGATGGCAAACGTGATCGCATCGCG
>JAFGOU010000100.1 GCA_016926315.1 Chitinispirillaceae bacterium | reverse complement strand
TCCTTGAACGCCTTGCGGTCCTCGCCGCGCTCGATGGCGTCGATGTTGACGCCGATGACCTTGACGCCGTATTTCTCGAGCACGCCGTTTTTATGCAGTTCCGATGAGAGATTGAGTCCCGACTGGCCGCCGAGGTTGGGGAGGAGGGCGTCGGGCCGTTCCCTGGCGATGATCTCTTCCATTCTTTTCACGTTGAGCGGCTCGATATAGGTGATGTCCGCCGTTCCCGGATCGGTCATGATCGTGGCGGGGTTTGAGTTGACGAGCACTATTTTGTATCCGAGGCTTCGCAGCGCCTTGCACGCCTGGGTGCCGGAGTAGTCGAACTCGCACGCCTGGCCGATGATGATGGGCCCTGATCCGATGATCATGACCTTTTTGATATCGTCTCTCCGGGGCATAAGGGCAGGTCTCCTTAATAATGTGCGGTTACAAGCTCGTTTTTGCGTTTTATTCGCTGCTAAATTTACCAAAAGGGCTATCAAGAGGCAAGAAAAGAATGAAACAAAAATGTGTTGCGGGGATCATGGGCCGGATCAGAAATCAAAGTCTTTTTCTCCGGGAGGCTCGATTGATTTGTCCGAAGGGAAAACCCAGTTCCCCCCGCTTTTTTGCACGAGGACGACGCCTTTGCCGCTGCGCTCAAGGGAAAACCGCGCTCCGGGGTCGCGGCCCCGGATAATGCTGGCCAGCGTAATGGCCTTTTCAAGCCCGTCGCCGCGGCCGTAGTTCCATACTTCGTCGGGCTGGGCAAGGCGGAACGGCTCGTCATAAATTGATTCCCCAGGCAGACCTCTCAGCAGATCGTAAGCGGTCTTTGCCGACAGGTTCTTCATACCGTTAACGCTCACCGGATTGCGCTCGAGCGCGGCCTTGAGAAACGGTTTCCACGGGGAGCGGGAGAGGTCGCGCAGCGTGCTGAAGGCGAGGTCGCAGCTCTCGTTTGACCTCCGCATCGCCCAAATGCGCGACAGTGCCTCGTCAGCCGAAGAAACATTCTCAAGTGATATTGGCAACATATTGATATGTTTTGTTTTATGAACATCGGGAAGCCGCGGTTCAGTCTTGCAGAATTTTGTGAGTTCAGGGATCACCTGGTCGACGCTGTAGCAGGCGTGGCGCAGCTGTTTTTTAAGTTTCTCGAATGTATCCGGTTCATCAAACGATACCCTGTCGGTCTTGAAGAACTCCTCGAATTCGTTCAGGAGGAGCCGTCCAGGCAGGGCTTCCGGATAGAAATCATCCTCATCGATCTCGCGTAAAAGCAGATCGCGCGTCCTGTCGTTCACTCTTAATTTTGAGTTGTGTTCAAAGGCGAAGACTTTTTCCGCTTCGATATATCTGGTCTTGCTGCCCATGGTATGGCCGATTTGAAAGCAGCGCTGGAGTTTCGAGTTGTAACGGAGAAAATTGGCGAGGACCTCAAAGTCGATGGAATCGTTAGAGAGAAACGACCGGAGTTTCGCGCTGAAACGCTGAAAGTTTTCCGGGTCCATGGTGGCTTCCGGAAAAAGGCAATGGACATGTCCCGTACAATGGGCGACGATGGTCACCTGCTCGTTTTCGAGGGCGCGCCGGGCCTTGCCGGAGATTTCCGAACCGTTGAACCACATTGTTCTGGTCACGATCCGCCGGTTGTTGGAGAGAATGCCGTTGCCGATATCAAAGTAGTTCTGCGAGTGGAGCGGCGTGGCCATGAGAAAGATATCGTCGAGCGGCACGCCCGCTATCGCGAACGCGGCCGCAGCGTACAGCGCAGAGAGCGAGACGCACTCGCCGGCGCCCGCCGGATAGCCGGGCTTGTGCCGGAACGCCTCCATGGCTTCCAGCGTTTCGGTTTTCCAGTAGGGGATGACGTTCGAGTTGTACTTGTCAAGACCGAAATGCTTCCTGATGTCGCTGTCGAAATAATATTTATCCCCCTCGTACCCGAACAGCGCGTTGCTTTTTGCGAGTACGTCCTGACCTATGAACCCCGAAAAACGGGACAGCTCCTTTTCTTTTGTCGTCAGGCCCCAGGTGTCGAGGTCGAGATTGAAGGAAAAATGGTCCATGATGTACTGCCTGAGCCGGAAGATCCTGCGCTGGAGGGGCAGCTTGTCGATGCCGTCGAACCACGGGTCGCTGCGCCACTTCCAGAGCCGGGGAGACATGATGTTGGCTAAAACGAGCGCGTAGAGGAGCTCAGGAAAGATGAACACCTCCATGTCGGATAGCGTCACGGCCGAGGAGTACTTCTCCATGGATTTCGTGTCGGAAGGGTCGTACATAAAAAGAAAATTACATTATTTCGATGTCCCTGTCCCGCGCGGGCCTTTCCGGAAGGTCCGTACCCGTCCTTTGCATCGCGCTACTGCGGAGGGTGATGCGCGGAAATAAATGAAAAACCTGCCGGTAAAAATATTATTTTTATACTCTTTTCTTTAAACGGGAAAAAATGAAAGCCATAGGCGTCTGTTTCGGCGCAACCACCATGCAGGTCGCGGAGCTCTCGGGCGATCCGGGAAAGGGAAGGCTCGCCACGGTCGAGCGCACCCTGCGGGTAGCGCACGAGGGCGACCCGCGCAGGGCATTCCTGGAGTATCTCGCGTCGGTTGACTTCAGCAACTCCACTGGCCGCATCGCGGTCTCGGGCCGCGCTTTCAGGAACTGCGTGGCGCTCTCCTCGATTTCAGAACCCGAAGCGGTCGAGCGCGCCCTGGCCGGCGCGTACGGCGGCAACGGACTGCCGGACGCGGTGATCAGCGCGGGGGGAGAGACCCAGATCGTGTACATGGTGCACCGCGGCGGCGGCAT
>JAFGOU010000099.1 GCA_016926315.1 Chitinispirillaceae bacterium | reverse complement strand
GCGCTGGGTACGGCGGTACGCAATGGCATGGCCGCCGCGCGATACTCTTGGCTCGGACGGCGACTGGAATGACACCCGGCATCATTTTAGCGCACGAGAGCAGCAAATAATTTATATTGTATCAGGCAGTTACGGGAGCGTATCATTCAACGAGCGAAAAAGAGATAATTGACTATGAGCGGTTCAAAACGATACTTTCTTGAATGTGCACATAGTTTGTTTGTATTTTAGCTATTATTGCGCGCCAGTAGCTCAGTTGGATAGAGCGTCGGCCTCCGGAGCCGAAGGTCGCAGGTTCAACTCCTGCCTGGCGTAGTAACGGCTGAATTATATTTAATCAGATACGGACTTCTTCAAAGGGGGTTATTATTAACTTCCGTACTCGTACCACCGGCATGTTTGAAATCGTCGAGCCCCTGCTTGAGGGAGACGAAGTATTCGATTCCAGTATGCTCAGGCAGATGGTCGAATCGATGATCTCGACGGGGAAACGTAATGTCTGCGTCGACCTTTCCCAGCTCGATTATCTCTACTCCGATACGATCAATGCGCTGATCGTCATCAACCGGAGGATGCTGGATGTGATGGGGCGCCTTTCTCTGCTTGCTCCCCAACCATCGGTTATGGAGATACTGAAGAAGTCGGGCGTTCACAACATACTTAAAATATTTGTCGATGACGCTGAGTTAATCCGGACGTCCGAAGAGCTTATGGGGATGGGCGCGGTTCCTGGAGCGGCATCACCGGCACCGTCAGCTCCCCGGTCGGAATTTGATGATCTTCGTAATGAGATCGGATCGGCTTTCGAAGCTCCATCGCCGGTGTCATCAATGCCACCGTCACCGCCGCGGACTCAGGCGCCTGCTCCTGAGTTTGCCCAGCCTTTCCAGGCACCGCAGCCCACCATGCCTCCTCCTCGTCAGGCCTATGTTCCGCCGTCGCCGCCGCGCTACGCTCCTCCGCCACTCAGACCGTTTGAGACCGCACCGAGACCGGCAGCACGCGCCTATACTCCGCCGCCGCCAAAACCGGCGCCGCTAACCGGGGGAGGGGAAACCCGTCGCATGCCGTCTGTTTCCGAAACACCTTCTTCGCTCCGTCCGCCGTCTGCACCGGTAATCGAGGAAGACCTCGATAAATTCGAAGCCACGCTGGAAAAAAAGCCGTCTGCGTCGATTGCTGAAAAAACCAGACGCGACCGGTTTGATGAAGATTTCGACGAAATACCGAAGAAAAAATCCGTTGTGCCGGTTCTTGTCGCTCTGATCGTTCTTCTTGTTCTTGCCGGGGGCGGGTATTTCGGTTACACGACTTTTTTCCAGAAGGCGGAAAAAACCGCTCCCGCCGTCCAGACTCCCACACCGGCGGTAAAACCGGAACCGTCGATACCCCAGCTTCCGGTTGAACCGGTCGTCGAGCAACCGAAAACGCCCGAGCCGGTCAAGGAGGAAGTCAAGAAGGTGGAACCGATTGTAAAGAAGGCCGAGCCGGTGAAACCGGTGGTAACACCCAGACCGAAACCGAGACCAAGGCCGGCGGTTGTGGCGGCAAAACCGAAACCGGTCGAAGAGCCAAAGCCGGTTGCGACAAAACCTGAACCCAAAAAGGCGGAACCGGTTGCCGAAGCGCCGGTTGAAAAGACACCGGCTTCCAATATCGAGGTGTTTGATGATGAGCCTCCGGCACCCGCCAAAACGGCCGCGGCAGTAAAACCGTCTCAACCGAAAGCAACGACGCCGCCGGTTGAGGCAACCCCGGAACCGCCCGCCGCGGGCGGCGAAGCGGCAACGGTGTTCATCGCCTCAATTCCGCCGGTCGCCGATATTTATATGGACGGAAAGCTTATCGGAAAAACCAACATATCGGAATTGAAAGTGACGGCGGGAACGCATTCGTTACGTTTTGTCAAGGGTGACAAGGAAATTACGAAACAGCAGACCTTTCAGCCCGGCAAGAACCCGTCCATGATGGTGAGAATACCGTAAGGGCCGGTTCTATTCCACGGGGAGCCGAATCATCAGGAAGAAACGCAGAATCAGTAACCGGAAGAATGCGGGTGGCTTCTTCCGGTTTTTTATTTATGCCGCACTTTCGGCAGGTTTTGCCGTGTCGTGCAATAACGACGATCACCAGCTCTCGCGTGAAGACACCTCCCGGGTGCCCGCCGCCGACACCATACGACAAACGGTGCGTGATTGTCCGGAGATCACGACCCACGTGGTCCAACGCGGGCAGACTTTTGCCGGTATCCTTAACAACTCCGGTTTTGCCCCTTTGCAGGTCAACCGGTTGTATCGGGCGTTTGCCCTGCACGGACTGACGAACATCTACCCGGGTGATTCGATCGTTTTTGGCTTGAGCGACAGCTGCACTCCCGATCGTGTCTGGCTTCTCAGCAGAATGCAGCATTGGTATTCCGCCGTCTGGCGTGACAGCGTGATCGATACTGAAAAACGTCCTCTGGTCATCGCCGAATTACGCTGTATCGTGAACGGTGTTCTGGAAACGTCGCTGCTCGATGCGATGCAGCAGACAGGACTGGGACCCTATCTTGCCTGCACGCTTGCCGATATATTCGCCTGGGACATCAACTTTTTTCTCGATCCGCGCAAGGGCGACACCTTTCAAATACTTTTCACGAGGAGATACGCTGAAAACCGCATGGTCGGGTATGGCGATATTCTTGCGGCACGCTATACCTGCAACGGAAAGGACTTCTTTGCGATCGGCTTTCCCGACTCAGGAGGGACGACGCAATATTACGACCGTAGCGGGAGATCCGTCCAGAAGGAGTTCCTCAAAGCGCCGCTTCGTTTTTCACGTATTTCATCCGGTTTTACCTACCACCGGAGACATCCGATCCTTGGAAGAGTGAGACCCCACCTGGGAATCGATTATGCAGCACCGACCGGCACGCCGGTGTACGCTGCCGCCGATGGAAAAGTCACCTCCGCGGGGTGGAACGGAAATTACGGGAAAATGGTTTCGATCAGCCATGGCGGGTCCTATGCCACTTATTACGGCCATCTTTCCTCCATTGCGCCGGGAATAAGGACCGGAGCGTATGTGAAGCAGGGCCGGGTTATCGGAACCGTCGGCGCGACCGGCCTTGCCACCGGCCCGCATCTTGATTATCGTATGAAAAGGAACGGCATGGCGGTCAATCCGCGGACCGTATCGCTGCCCTCACGGAGCGGTATCGGCACAACCGAACAGGAGGAGTTCGAACGCTTGAGCAGGTCGTATCTCGCGCTTTTCAGCCATCGCTGCGCGCAAAAAACCGGTTGTTTTGTGCTTGACGTTGACCGGGGCGGCTGCGGCGAAACGGTAACCAGTCAGGTATCTTCAACACAACCGGTTTCACGCAATGTCGCAAAATCAGGTTCATGAAAAAATCAGAAGCGTCATTTTCGAAACGCGCCGCGATACGCGATACAAGATCGACGCCTATTTTTTCGTCATGAGCGGATTGGAATTCTATCTTACCCTGCTTGGCGAAAAGCGTCATGTGACCGGCCAGGAACTTTCAAAGGGTCTCCTGAACTTTGCCCACAAACAGTTCGGTCCTCTCGCGCGCAGCGTGCTGCGTCACTGGGGGATCAATACCACCGACGATCTTGGAAATATCGTCTATAACCTGATCAGCATACGGATGATGAGCAAACAGCCCCAGGACCGGATCGAGGATTTTAACGGTGTGGTGGACCTCGATGATTTCTTCGCCTCACAGGACTGTTTTGAAATCGACAGGAATTTCATAAAAAGCATTAAAGGGGCTTGAAACCATCCGCAGAACCATTTATTTTTCAAAGTCGTTTTGAAATAGTTGCCGCTTTAGCTCAGACGGTAGAGCAACGGACTGAAAATCCGTGTGTCCGCAGTTCGATTCTGCGAGGCGGCATACAAATAAAAGGCTTGTTCGCAAGGACAGGCCTTTTTTTTCCTCCGGTAACGCAGAATCGAACTGCCCAAAGCCTGCGGCTTTGGTTCGGTGGCAGGCTGCTTCGCGGGTCCCATCATTATAATCCACAATTCCAGTTTTCAATCGACCGGGGTTATTTTCATAAAGTACATGGTCAAAAACGGATGAGCAGGGGGGTGGCGAGGAGCATAGGGTAATTTGCCAGTTCATCAACCCGGGGCGTTGCCCCAGGTTGACCGACACCGCTTTTCCAGGGATGCCAGGAGAAGGAGTAAATGGTAGCTAAAGGTGCAGCACCATTGTGCGGAAGTTTAAAATTTATCCGGTAATTGTCGGATTATTCGGGCTCTGCGTTGTCGTCGAAGCTTCTCCCGCAAGCTTCTGGAGGATTTCCTGCGCTCCGGAGAGTCCAGGGTTAGCCGCAAGCGCCTTCTGAATTTCATGCACAGCCCGGGCGATTTCCTGACCCGCCGTATCGGTGGCGATGAGCGCCTCAAAGAGCGGACCGGCGCCGGCGCTGTCACCGGTAAACAGGCGGGAAAGCGCGAGGGTGGCGATGATCCATGGTTCCTCTGAATTAAGGGCGAACGCCTTTCCGCTGGCCTCCTGCGCCTTGTCGTACAATCCGGCCCCGAAATAGGCATTCCCGAGGTATCCCCATGAAGTATAGTCATCGGGTTTGAGCAGGGACGCTTTTTCGTACGCCTCAATCGCATCGTTGTACTCATGCCATACCAGATACGCATTGCCGATATTGAACCACGCTTCGTACATGTCCGGAGCGCGGCTGATCACCTTGCGGAACGCCTGAATGGCTTCGCCATAATGTTCGGTGGCATAGAACACCAGTCCCAGGTGATACCATACTTCCGGTGAATCGGGGTTGAGCCGTGTCGCCTCACGGTAGGAATTGATTGCCTGGGTAAAATCACCGGCAGCATGATAGGCCAGTCCCATGTTGTACCAGGCCTGGTCCTTGTCCGGCCATTTTTTCACCACCGCGTGATACGCCGGCAGTGCCTCTTCATAGTTGTTCATGGCATGGAGGGCCAGCGCCAGATTGTACAGCGCTTCCTCGGAATCCGGTTTCCTGTCGATGACCTTCCGGTAAAACGTAACTGCCTGGCCGAAGTCGCTGGAGGCGTGGGCCGCAAGCGCGATAGGAAGGAACACCTCGGTATTGTCCGGAGTAATCTCGAGCACTTTATTGAGAGCCAGAATCGCTTCATCATGAAGGGAAAGGAAATTGCAGCAGAGGCCAAGGTGGTACCATGCTTCTGATTTTTCCGCCGATAAATTGACCGCTTTACGGTATGCATCGGCCGCCTCTTCAAACCGGCTGAGGGATTCCTGGGCCAATCCGAGTTGGAAATGTACTTCAGGCCGGTTGGCCGCGAGCGCGATCGCACGGGAAAACGCTGTAACCGCCTCTTCTGCCGCACCTGAGGCAACATATGAAAGGCCGGTCTGGTACCAGATGTCGGCGTCGGTGGGGTTGATCTCCGAAGCGCGGATAAAAGTGGCGACCGCTTCGGCATGGTTTCCGATTTTTGACAGGGAGAGACCCTTTCGATACCACGCGTCATGCGCGTCGGGAGTGATTTCCAGCGCTTTCGAAAAGCTGTCGGCTGCTTCGGCGTGCCTGTCGAGTTCCGCGAAGGACCGGCCCAGCTGGTACCATGAATCCGCACCGGCAGGATTGATGGTCACCGCTTTCTGAAACGCTTCGATCGCTTCGGAATAGTGCTGCTGTACCTGGTACGCCAGGCCGATATTGTTCCAGATGCTGTCGACCTCCGGATGGAACTCAACGGCTTTCAGGTAAGCGGTAATCGATTCTTCATATTTGCCCTGCGCATACAGGCTGTTGCCAACGCTGACCCAGATATCGTTGTCCTTGGGATTAAGATCGGCAGCTTTCGTGAATGCGGCACAGGCCTCTTTAAAATTGCTCTGCTCGGTATGGCTCTGTCCCAGATTGACCCATGCGCTGAAAAGGTCGTCCTTAAGGTCAACGGCCTTTTGTGATGCATTGACCGCCTGCTCGTATCTGCCGGCGCCAAACCATGATTTGCCGAGCAGATCCCACAGGGCATAATCGGCAGGATCGAGTTTCACGGCTTTTTCCAGTGCCGCGGCAGCCCGTTCATACGATTCAATGCCGAAAAGCTCGTTGCCGAGCGCCTTCAAGGCATCGATACAGTCCGGTTTAATTTCGACGGCTTTGTTGAATGAAGCGATGGCGTCCTGGGAAAGTTCCTGTGCCGATTGCGACCGTCCGAGCGCGAAAAGCGCTTCCCAGTGGTCGGGCAGTATTTCAACCGCCCTGGCAAGCGCCTTCTGGGCCTCGCCAAAACGAGAGAGCGCCTCGAGCGCAATACCCAGGTTGAACCAGGCGGCCGGCCTGTTTGCATCAAGTTCCGTTGCCCGCGAGAATGCTTCCGCGGCTTTTTCATAATCGGCAACCGTCGCCTGTTCATTGCCGAGTTCGATCCAGGCCGGGAAGCTGCCCGGCTTGATGGTCACCGCATCCTGAAAGGAGGCGATTGCCGCATGGTGCTCGCCCAGAGACTGATGGGCGAGGGCGAGACGGTAGCGGGCGAAATAGTCGTCGGGCCGGAGCGCAACGGCCTTGGCAAGAACCGACACGGCTTTTTTAAAGTCGTTTGCCGCGATAAAGGCGTATCCGGCGCACAGGTAGTCATCGAACAATAAAGAGGCCTCGGGCAGAAGGGATTCGCTTTTGTTAAACGATTCCACGGCTTTATCGTAACTTCCGACATGGCAGGCAAGCTGTCCGCGCATGCGAGAGAGAAGGCCCTGCTGTACCGCATTCATTCCGGATTCCCAGGGTTTGATAAAATCGAGCGCCTTGAGCGTGCTCCGCTTTCCCGACGAGAGCGGTTCCTTGAGGAGCGCTGCGACCGAAGAGCCGGTTCTCAGCGTGTCGATAAGCGCGGAGGTTTCCTTTGACAGCAACAATGTTCCCTCGCCGGCAAACTCCAGGAGGGTCTCGGTAAAATCAGGCGCGTAGTGAAGCGTTTCGATAAAAAGTCCGGGAAGAATTCCTGCTATTTTCTCCTGCTGCGCCCAGAGATGGCCATTAAGCAGACCCAGAAGGGTGATCCGGAAATTCGGGTCTGCGTAACGAATGGCAGCGTCAGGCATCGCAAGGAGCATCTGCTCAAGATATTGTTCGTGGAGCGTTGCGCTGATCGACGAAAAGTTCTTGAATGATTCAGCCAGCGGCGATTCGTCACCTTTTTTCACTTCCTCGATGAGATACGACCGCACGAGATCGCGAATCGCGGCGTGCAATTGCCCGCCCTGCATGAATGAGTAGCGAAGCGCAAGGTCGTTCAGGAGCGTTGTGACGTCTTCGGGTGACCCCCCCCAGAGCTCCGCAAGCATATTTTCGTCGAGACGGTAGAGCATGGCAATGGAAAATATCGCGCTGCGGTCTTTTCCATGGTCGATGGTTTTTACAAATCGGTCCACGCACTCCCTGACCAGTCGATCGGCGTCGCCCGCGGAGGCCGTTTTTCTGGAAAGGACCTTGCCAAGCGGAATGTTCATACTGGCGGCGTCAAGCACGGTTTTTACCACGAGCGGTATGCCGGCGGTGGCGTTTTCTATCTGCGTAACCTGTTCGGGGGTGGAAGATACGCCCCGTTTTTCGGCAACCACGGTGATATCGCTTTTCGTGAGGCAGAGCGTCGAAAGTTCGACAGGATACATCAATTCCTCGGCAAAGGAATTTCTGAACTCCCTGACAAAAGGAGCGCTGCTGGAGATGACAACGACGAGATTGTTTTTTGTGCTGAGGAGGCTCGGAAGGAAGGCGGTTTTAAGCCAGTCGCCGGCAGGAGAGCCTTCAAGCTGCTCATGGCCGTCCACCAAGAGTGCAAACGGCATCTCGAGCGATGCCTTGGCAAGGCATTCGACCAGGGAACCGGTAAGTTGTCCGATGGGATCCTCGACAAGAGCTTTTTCGTCGTCCTTGATCTGTTCACCCATCCAGGTGGCGAATTCCGGCACTGGTTTTTCAGACCGGCCGTTTTTTTCCTCCGGGTTATCTTTCAGGAATACGCAGCGAGGCCACTCCCGTCGAACGAGAGAGTTCCAACGGTCCCGGAGTTCGGCCGCACGTTTATTCATGACATCGAACGGCGCCAGGGTAGAGCCTATCTTTTCATTCGTCCCTGCGGCAAGGCCATACAGGGTGTTGAGCAATTCACGGGGGGTTTTCGGCACCAGGCCGTTACTGAAGCGCCAGGCGTCGAGGTCGAGAAGCAGGGGGACGGCGTTTCTGCCGGCAGCGCTGATATCTTCGATGGTTTCAATGCATAAGTCAATAAGTGATGATTTTCCAAGGCCGTTTTCCCCGTGAAAAAGGAACAG
Source organism: Chitinispirillaceae bacterium (assembly GCA_016926315.1). Next base: position 3,115 of record JAFGOU010000099.1, on the reverse strand, counting down.
CCGTGGAGAAACCGCGTCGGTGGTATCATGGGGCAGACGGCTTCTGAATGCCGTGGAAAGAAACGACGTGAGTATCAGCTTCTGGACTTTACGGCCGGTGTAGATGAACGGATCCATAAAAAACCAATCCTTTAAAGGAGGGTGGTACGTGGAAAAAGATGAGAATAAATAAAATAGCGACGGGAAAGGTTAAAGGGCAAGACTATTCTGCTAGAGGGATTATTTTGCGGGAACCCCCTGGCAGAGAGAGAAACGCGCGCAGGGGCGGTTGGGACTGGTGGTAAAAAAAAACGGCGAAAGGGAGGAAAATAGGGTAAATTAATACAGCTTGTCATCCAGATGTTTTTTTATGGTGTTCGATCAGTAAGGAACCCGATCTAATTATCCACAATATCGTTTTTATAGGAGGGGTCATGAAAAAGGTACCGGTCCGGTTGTCCGTTTTTCTGCTGGTTTTGGCAGGGAGCCTGCTGGCGATTCCGCCGCTTTCAATAGAGCAGGTTGAGAATGGGTATCGCATTCAGTTCGAAGTGCCGGATCCGCTTATTATGAAGGAACAGGTGAACACCGTATCAAGCGACGGCCTTCCGGTAAATGAACTCTTTGTCAAGGCCTTCATTTACGGTTTCGATTATGACGGGGCCCTCGGCGAACCAGCCCAGCTAACCGGAAGCTTCAACCTTGCGTATGAAGGGGATGCGCCGGTAGTCGAAGTCGAAAGCGTTGTTACCAAAACCATACCGATCGAAGGAAAGCTCTACCCGATCCAGCCACCCTCCTTTTATGACGGTTCCAACACCACGCCGCCCTTCACGTACCATCCGGAGAGTTACGAAAGGGTCGTTCGTGGGACCCCCGCATCCGTATCAGAATTGTTCACCTACCGCGGCCAGAAGGCTGCGGAAATTTCAGTGCAGCCGCTCAGCTATGATCCTGAAACCAATACGGTAACCATTATCAAAAAGCTGAGCATGAAGGTCACCATGAAAAAGCCGGTGGTGGTACGATCGCTTGGCTCCCGCGATTTCGACCAGGTCATGCGCGCCCAGTTTGCCAATCTCGAAGGCGTACCGTCGGAAGCGTTTGCCGCACGGGAGAAGTACCTGATCATCGCCGATCCGGCGTACCTGAATAATGCCGATTTGAAGCGCTTCGTCGACTATCGGTCAACACAGTATGACGTTAAACTGGTGAGCACCGCTGATGTCGGCGGGACCACCAAGGAAGCATACCGTGATTTCATCTATAACCGGGAAAAGCCGACCTTTTGCCTCCTGGTGGGAAATACGGTATTCCCCTACTGGACCACGAACGACTGGAACAGTCTCATTTATTACGTAGCGACGCAGATCACCTCAACGAGCCAGAAACCACGGCCCAGCATCGCGCTCGGCCTTTTTTACGTCACGAGCGCTGCGCAGATCACCAACATCGTCAATAAAACCATTGCCACGGAGAGTGCGCTGGCAACACGCACCAAAGTGGTGCTCGGTCAGGGCGGTAATACCCAGGTCATGGGAAGCCTGCCGGCAGACCATTGCGATAAAATTATCGTTGAAGTGAATACCAAATATTTTCCTTCAAGCACCGGATTCCAAGTATTCAATTATGCCTCCATATCGGGCGGCGCACAACGGGCAATCGATCGGTTCAACCTGGGGTGCTGGTTCAATATTTACAACGGACATGGCTCCACGTCCTCTCAAGCGTTCGGTTGGGGCACCTCCAACCTCACCTCCATGCGGAACACCGTCTATCCGTTCGTACTCACTTGCGCGTGCCAGACCGGTACGTTTAACCGGAATTGCGTGGCCGCGGCATCGGTCGCTCACCAGTACGGACCGGTCACCTATATCGGTTCCAACCTGAACTCTTCCATCGGGCAGCATGTGCTCAATCAGGGGTATCCTGATGCGATCATGGCGAGAAAAATCACTAAAAACGGTCTCGCTTTTGTGTATGGCGTAAACTACGACAGCACACCAAGGGCTGTCTCCCAATACTCTGGACAGGTTTCCACCGGTCTCAAGGCGCGGATGGGGTGGCAGTATCACCACTTCGGCGATCCGGCGATAGAGACCATTCAGAGTGGACCGGTGACGCCGTTTATCGATGTTACGGCGCCGGCGCGCGGCGACCAGTGGGAGCATGGATCGGCGCAAAAAATCCTCTGGAGCGACAATATCAGCGGTAACGTAAAGATCGACCTCTACAAAGGCACCTCGCTCAACACGGTCATCGCGGCCTCCTCGGCCAGTGGCGGCACCCACGACTGGACCGTTCCGGCCACACTCGCGGCAGGCAGTGATTATAAAATTCGCGTCACGAGCGTTGACAGCGCCGCGCTCTGGGACACCAGCGGGATGTTTGGCATCGTTGCCGAATATATCATCACACCACCGTATTTGCAGAACTTTGAAACGCTTGATTCGGGGTCGATCGTGATGCCGCTAAAATACGCCCAGTCAACCGCCGACGACATTGACTGGCTGGTATGGAAAGGTCCGACCCCCTCCCGTATCGGCACCTCCCGCGACACCACCGGCCCTATGGGCGATCATACCTCAGGCACCGGCAAGTATATCTATGTCGAGGCATCGAACCCGAACAACCCTGCCAAGCGGGCGGAATTCGTGACCCCCAATTTCAACCTCAGGGCTTCAGGCCTCAGGCTCTCGTTCTGGGTGCACATGATGAGTCTGAACAATACCATGGGCAGCCTGACGCTTGATATCTGCGTCGACGGGACATGGCGGACCGGTGTGATGACCATTACCGGAAACCAGGGCATGGAGTGGCAGCAGCGGATACTGGACCTGGCCCAGTATGCCGGCGACCGGGTCAGCTTCAGGTTTCGCGGAACTACGGGAACGACATGGGCGAGCGACATCTGCCTCGACGATATACGCATCGACCTTTCGACCGGAACCTTCGTACCGGCCGCTCAAACTAAAGGGTATAGGGGAATAACCCTTCGCGGTTCGACCGTTGCTTTTCATGTCCCGGAAAACGCTTCTGCGCAGCCGGTGACAGTGTCCCTGCTCGATCCGCAGGGAAGGACGGTGAGAACGATCGCGAATAAACGGTTCGCCGGCGGCAGCCACGTGCTCCCCAT
>JAFGOU010000098.1 GCA_016926315.1 Chitinispirillaceae bacterium | reverse complement strand
GCGTGTATGTCGAGACCATCATAACGCTCATCTGGCTGATCGGCATCACCAACTCCATGAATTTTATCGACGGCATGGACGGTATCGCGGCCGGCACCTCCATGATCTATTCAAGTTTTTTCGCGATCATCGCGCTTATCTCCAGCCAGTATTATCTCATGTTTCTGGCGGTCGCGCTTACCGGAGCGAGCCTCGCCTTTTTCCTCTATAATTTCAGGCCGAAAAAGAGCGCACTTATCTTCCTCGGCGACAGCGGGGCAACCTTTCTCGGGTTTCTGCTCGCAAGCTTCGCGATCCTGGGTGACTGGGGAAAGAGCAGCCTTACCGATATCCTGGTGCCGGTCCTCATCATGAGCGTTCTTATTTTTGACATGACCCTTACCACCGTTGTGCGCATCGCGACCGGGGGGGTAAAAAGTTTCAGCCAGTGGCTCACCTATACCGGCAGAGACCATGTGCACCACCGCCTTCTCACGCTGGGATATTCAAAGTCCACGGCGGCACTGGTCTTTTTCGCCGTGTCCGTCAGTTTCGGACTCGAGGCGGTGGTGATGTATCTGGCGCCGGTGCAGCTTTCGGTCCTCATCCTGCTTCATTCCATTATCGCGTTCATCATCATCGGGTTCATCCTGGTGGCCAGAACGAACGGCCGGCCGCATTGAAGGCGCAGGGACGGACACCCATGGCAAAACCGCTCTCAAGAGAGATGGAAGCAGCGCTCATTACCATGGAGGCGATTTACGTCAAAAACGTCCAGGCGCCGATTGCGCGGGACAAATCGCCGTCATGTCAATACGGCGAACTGATTGGCCAGCTGCATGAGATTCTCCGCGACCGCCTCGCCGGTGAACCACGCGGCGATGTGCGCGAACTCCCGTTCACCCGCCTTTTCTCCATGGCCGAAATGCTGATATACGCGGTCGCCAAAACGCCGCAGCTGCTGATCGAGGCTGCCCGGCCCGCGTACCGCGGCGATCCGCTGGTCTGCCATTCGCTGAATGTGGCGTTTCTCGCCTGCACCATCGGCGTCAGAATGAGGCTTCCCGTGCGGGAATGCACCGAGCTCGGGGTCGCCGGCCTTCTCCACGATATCGGGATGACGAAAATCGACGTTCGTGCCTATACCCACGATCGCGAGCTTTCCGAGGAGGAGCAGGAGCTGGTCAAAACGCATCCGCTCGCCGGGTATGCTTTTTTTGAAAGCCTCAGGAGTGATTTTCCCTGGCTTTTAAGCGTTATTCTCGAGGAGCACAAGCGGGAAAACGGCAGGGGATACGGCCAGTCCCTGGAAGGCGAACTCCACACGTTCTCGAGGATTGTGGGCATCTGCGACTCGTTTGAGGCGCTGACCCACGAGCGTTCGTTCCGTAAACCGTTTCATCCCGCGGACGCGATGAAGACCATCATCGCCGAAAAGGAGCACCTGTACAGCAAGACGGTCCTGCGGGAGGTCATCGAGGCGATCGGGGTCTATCCGGTCGGGAGCCTGGTCAAACTCAATAACAATAAGATCGGACTGGTCGTGGAGACCGTTCCCGGTTTCCCCCTGCGGCCGATCGTCAATGCCTGGGATGAAAACGAAGAGGAACCCGTGCCGGTACGCATCGATCTTTCGACCGACGCCACCATTTTCGTCTCACGCGTGCAGTACACCGATGAGTATATCCGTACTGACGCCGGAGGCCGGTAACTATTTTCTCCGCATGATGAGCGAACTCCTGCGCGGCGCGGCATACGGCCGCCCTCCTTCGTTTCGGGAGGCCGAACGTTTTTGTAACGGGGCGTTTCTCGCGGAGATCGAACGCGATGAAACCGCGTCTCTTATCTATCCTTTCGTAAAAAACCACCCCGCGATACCCGGACAGACGATCAGGCGCATCCGCCGGGAATACGAGCGCGCACTCATGCACCGGGACCTCGCCCTGCAAACGCTGGAAACGCTTAAGGACGGTCTGTGCGCCACCGGACGGGTGGTGCTCATCCAGGGCCTTGCCGCTCTGGAACACCTCTACCCCGAGCCCTGGGCGCGTGCCATGGGCGATATCGACCTCTACCTTCCCGATGGTAACGACACGGCCGTGCATGCGTTGCTTAGGGAGAGGGGTTTCGAGCCGTGCGGGGGCTACGGGCAGGTGTGGGCGCGTCGCGGGATCGTCATTGACCTGCACGTTGACTTCTGGGGGGCTGACCGTATCGCTGCGCGCGCCCTCCTGACGCAGGGGGTGCCCGTTGATCTCGTGCCCAGCCGGACCATGCCCGGATACCTGGTGCCGGCCGCTTCCTGCGCGTCATTTCACGCGGCTTTCCACGCGCTCAAACACGGATTTGCGCGAAAACGCTGGCTGTTCGACCTGCTCATGTATTTCCGCGCCGGTCATTTACGCGTGGCACCGGGATGCCCGCACTCCTTTATCGTCCCGATCGCCCTCGACCGCCTGGCAGCGTCAGGGCTTATTACGACGGAAGAGCGCGCGGACGTCGATGCCCCTCTGCCGGGGACGCGGCGCAGGATGCTCGATCGGGTGCTCAGAAACGGGGATCGTGTCGGGCGCGGCGAACTGGCGCTGGCACTCGCCTGCCCGACCTGGGGGGCAACGGTGCGGTATCTGATGGGCTCGTTTTTCCCGCCGCGGCAGACGCTCAATGAGATGTACGGCGCGCGCTCGTTTCCGGGTCTGTACGCGCGACGGATAGTCTCGCTTTTCAGAAAGGCAGCGGCGTGAAAAAGTCCCTGCTTGTCATAACCATTGCCGGGGTTTCCCTGGGATTCACGCTGACCAATGCCGCTGTCGCCGGTCGTATCCGGAAACGGTACCGCGGCTGGATCGCCGGCGGACACCGTCCCGTTGTCCGGTTCGACTGCGTGGTGACGAAATCGCCGCGCAGCGGAGGCCGCAGGGTCATGCCGCGTATCCGGTCGGCAACCTTTGACAGCGGTCGTATCACCCGCGATGATTTCGACTGCCGATGGTCCGGGAGTGAGGGGGCCATCACGATGCGGCCGTCGATGTACACCTTTGACGCATGCCTGCGGGTGCTGCTCTGTACGCTCCTTCAGTTTCGCAACGGGGTGCTGCTTCACGCCTCGGCAGTGATCGCTCGAGGAAAACGCGGTTTCGTATTTGCGGGACGCTCGGGCAGCGGGAAAACCACGATCGCCCGGATGCTCGGTGGCGGCCGGGTGATCAACGATGAGATCTGTGCGGTGACGGTGAGCGGCGCGCGACGGGTCAGCGTCAGCGGCACGCCGTTCTGGGGCGAAATGCGGACCGGGCCCGCCCGCCCGCAGCGATTCCGTTTGTCAGCGATCTATTTTTTAAAAAAGAGCGCCCAAACGGTTCGGCAGAGGCTTGATGAACAGGAGACCGTGCGGCGCCTTCTTGTCTGCATCTGCCATTTTTCAAAGCTGCCCGGTCATGCCGAGGCGGTCCTTGACCTTTCACTGCGCATTGCGCGTCACGCCCCCGCCTATGAGCTGCGTTTCAGACGCAACCCCACCGAGGTCGCGTCCGTGGCGCTGCGCGGAGATGATTACCATGGGTCCTGAAGAGAAGGCCGCGCTGCTCGGCGCGCTGTCCGTCATCGGATCGTGCGTGGTCACGGTGGGAGGGAAGAGCATGTGGCCGTTTATCCGCTCCGGTGACCGCGTGAAGATCGTGCCCCGCTCCGGTGAGCCAGAACCAGGGTCCGTGGCCGCGCTCTTCTGCGAAGACCGGCTTCTCGTTCACCGGATCGTCCAATGCTCCAGCCAGGGGTTCCTGCTTGCCGGCGATTCCAGCCCGGGATCCTTTTCCCGGGTCGCCGTAAATGACATCGCGGGAATCGTCGTGAGCTGTGAGCGTGCCGGGAGATGGCGTTCCGCATGGCTCCATCCCCCCCTTTCCCGGTTCGCGGTGATGCTTGGGTATCTGCTGAGGTTTCTGGTATCCGCAAAAGAACGGTTACCGATTCATACAAAGTAAGATCCGGGCAGGAAGGTGTCCGAAAAAGTGCAGCGTAGGGAATGGATGCCCCCCCCACTCTGCCCGGTTTCGCCGTCTTGCTTGCATAATCCGTTGATTCATGATACCCTATACTATGCTGAACACATTATGGCGTTTGAAGTTAGCGGCGTTTTCCTGCCGCGGCCATCGCCTTTTTTCGGGGAAATTGTTAAAATGACATGTGCGAAAACCGCGGGGACCGTAGCGATTTTTTTCCTCTTGTCTTCCTTCGGCTGCGCAAAGCGGGTGCCGTTGCCGTCGGGCAATAACGCTGCCTCCCCGCCCGGCAAGGGTCTGCAGGTCATGACCATCGACAAGAAAGAGGCGCTTCAGCAGGTCGGCGACCGCCTGCCCATGACCAAAAACGAGCTCATCGCCTCCCGCATTCATTCAGAGATCATTTACCCGGGCGACGAACTGGAGATGATTATTTATGAAAAACTGCCGGTAAGCGATGAAAAGCGGCTGGAGCGAAAACGGGTGAATGAAGCAGGCAGAATCGTCCTCCAGCCGGTGGGGGAGGTCGAGATCGCCGGGCTTTCGGTGATACAGGCGCAGAAAACCATTGAAGACAAATTACAACCGTTTATCGTCTCGCCGTTCTGCGAAATATTCATCACCAAGCGCCGGTACGAACCGCAGATCTACGTGTTCGGCGAAGTGCAGAAAAACGGCGCGATCTCCTTTACCAAGGGCGACCACTTCATCGACGCGCTTTCCACTGCCGGTGGGTGCAAAGATGACGCGTACCGCCGGTCGGTCAAGCTAATCCGCAGCGAGCAGGAAAAGGTGGTCATCTATTCGATCAACCTTCTGGAGATCCTTGAGAACGGCCGGCTCGACCAGAACATTGTGCTGCAGGATCAGGATATCATTTTCGTGCCGCGGCGGTTTTATTCCACCTTCAGGGAGACCATGTACGGTCTTTCCATGGTCATGCCGTGGTATTACCTTCTGCGGGTCGTCGCACCGGCGGTCGTACCGTAACCAGGAACAGACAATGGCGCAATATGATTTCCAGATAGCCGATTATGAGAGGATATTCAGGAAGCAATACAAGATTGTTCTGCTGACGATCGTGCTGTCGCTCATTTTCGCGGTTATTTTTGCCAAGACCAAGCCTCCCCTCTATCGTGCTGCCGCATCGGTCAAGGTCGACCGGTATAACGTCATGGGACTCGGTACCGAGGCGTTCGTCTATGGCTCCTGGGACAACATCGAGACCCAGACCAGCGTCATATCGAGTTTCACCGTGCTTATCCGTGCGGCAAAGCGGCTCTCGCTGGTCGACGATTCCGTGGCTGACAGCGAGTATCCAACCGACGAGCACGTTTTGACGGCCATCGAAGGGTTGCGGGGAAAAATAAGCACGACCGCCAATTCCGGTACGAATATCATCAGGATATCGGCGACATCGGGCGTTCCAAGGGAGGCTCGCGATATCGCCAATGCAATCGCGTTCGCGTACAAGGAATACTCCCTCGAAACCAAGAAACTGCAGGCGTCCAAGACCAAGCGGTTCATCGAAGACCAGCTCGCCCGCTGCATGGGAGAACTCGCCGAAACCGAGAATCAGATAAAACGGTTTGAAGAGTCGCAGAAGATCCCGTCGGTAAGCGCCAACACGTCGCGGATAATCGCCGATGCCGCAGATCTCGACAAACGGATCAAGGAACTCGACGATGCCATGATGATCATTACCATGGAGCAGGCGAAATTGAAGCGGTCGGGTGCCGGCGATTCAGCTCCGGAAGCCGAAAAAAAAACGGATCCGCGGGACAATGCCTCTGTCGTTTCCGCTCCGGTCCCGCTTGATTCCGGAGCGGGTCTGGGGTGGGTCTCCCAGTTTACCGATAACGATCCCGGACTTTCACAACTGAACAACCGGTTGATCCAGTACCAGCTCCAGCAGAGCGACCAGCTTGCGTACCGGACCAAGGACCATCCGGCGATGGTCGAAACCGAAAAAAAAATCAGGGAGACGATCGACCAGATCGTCGGCGTGTATGATAACAAGCTGGTTGACATCGAGCAGAAGAGGAAAAAACTGAACAGGGAGCGTGATGGCATTGAGCGGGAAATGCTCCAGTTACCCTCCAACGAGCTGGAGTATGCGCGGCTAGTCAGAAAACTGAAGATCAAGGAAGAACTTTCAGGAATGCTCACCACGAAACTCGAGGAGGCGCGTATCGCGGAGGCCGGGGTGGTGGACGACGTGTCGATCCTTTCGCTGGCCCTCATGCCGGGCCAGCCGTTCAATAAAAACCTTTTTCAGATAGCGAGCATCGGAATGCTGCTCGGGCTTCTGTTCGGCATTATTTTCGCGATTGTGCGTGAGATGTTCGACACGTCAATCGGCACGATCGAAGACGTCGAACGGACTCTCAAGCTTACCGTGCTTGCCGTGATTCCGCATATTCATATCGATGAACAGCGGATGCGGACCGAAAAGGCGGAAAAATCGCATGCGCACCTCAGGCAATACCTGGTGACCCATTTTATTCCCAAAGACCCGACCGCCGAAGCGTACCGCATACTGCGCACCAATATCGAATACCTGTCCTTTGACCGGTCGGTCAAAACGATCCTGCTCACTTCCGCCACCATGCAGGAAGGCAAGAGCACCACCATCGCCAACCTTGCGGTGGCGTTCGCACAGCAGGGTAAAAAAGTGCTGCTGCTCGAATGCAATCTCCGGCGGCCATCGATGCAGAGGATATTCGGCACCATTCCCGGCCCGGGCACCTCGGACATCCTGGTGCAGAAAATTGATTGGCGCGAATGCGTCCGGTCCATAACCGACCTCGCGCTCGGGCATTTTTCCATGGAAGAGATTCTTGCCATGCCCGGGCTCGACAACTTTCATATCATCACCTACGGGCACCGGCCGCCCAATCCGACCGAGCTCATCTCCTCGCAGCGGATGAACACGCTTCTCGGCGAACTACGCCAGGAGTTCGATATCATACTGGTTGACGCGCCTCCACTCCTGCCCGTTGCCGATTCCATGGTGCTTTCGACCAAGGTCGATGGCGTCATCATGGTCTACATGGTCGGCAAGGCGCCCCGGAACAGCCTCCGGCTGGCAAAGGAGCGGCTCGAGGCCGTCCAGGCGCGTATTCTGGGGCTGGTGCTCAACGACATCAGACCTGAGACCACCGGGCTTACCTATCAATCCTATTATATGTACGCCTACAGTCCGACCAAGGAAAAGCAGAAGAAAAAACGGCGGCATCTCAGACTTTTCAGGGCTGCATAATCAAAATGGCCACGCCTCTTGACAGGAACTCCCTCGTTGTATTTCTCCCGCTGGCCGTCATCGGCAGTTTCCTCATTACCTATTTTGCCATCGGCAGGGAGATGGACATTATTCTCCTCGGGCTGGCGGGGATCTGCCTTTTCATCGTCTGCTTTTTCAGCGTTAAAATTTCCCTGGTGCTTCTTATCTTTTCCATGCTGCTCTCCCCGGAACTGGAAATAGGCCAGACCTCAAAGCGCGAGATCACGGTCAGGGCGGAAGATCTCCTGCTCATGGTCATGACCATCGGCTGGCTGTTCCGCATGGCGATGTACAAGGAGCTGAACTTTACCGTCAAGAACCATCTCAACTGGCCCATTTTCGCGTTCAGCTTCATCGCGCTTCTCTCCACCGGCCTGGGCGTACTGCGCGGAAACGTCGATCCGGCGGCGGGTTTTCTTTTCACCATAAAGCTCCTGGAGTATTTTTTCCTGTTTTTCGTTGTTGTCAATTACCTGAAGGACGAGCAGGACATCAACATGCTCATCACGAGCATTCTCCTCGTTGCCGCGATCATCTGCGTGTATGCCCTCATTTTTGGCGTTATGGGAAATGCGGCGGAAATGCAGGCTCCGTTTGAGGGAAAGGTGGCCGAACGCAACACCCTGGCCGGTTATCTGGTGTTCACGGCCGCGATAGGCGGCGGCATGCTGCTGAACTCACCCTCCAAATTCGAGAAAGTGTCGATCGGCATATTCATACCGCTCGTGGTTGCGGTACTCCTCTTCTCGGTGTCGCGCAGCGGCTGGGTTGCCGCAATCGTTTCGGTATTCGTGCTGTTTTTGAGCGCGAGGAAAAAAGGGATGTTTTTTATTTTCATCTGTCTCGTTATTGCCCTGCTGCCGTTTGTTTTTCCCTCGGTTGCACGCGACCGTATCGATTTTACCTTCAACCAGTTTACGCAGAATACGGAGCTCTACCGCCAGTTCGAGTTTTTCGGCATCCGGCTCGATACCTCCTCATCGGCGCGCATTTATTCCGCGCTCTATGTCTTCAAACGATTCGTTGAACAACCGTTCGTCGGATTCGGCATTACCGGATTTGCCTTTATCGACGGACAATTCGTCAGGACCCTTGCCGAGATGGGCGTTTTTGGTCTTGCAGCCCTGTTCTGGATCCTGGCCGGCGTGCACCGGACCATCCGGGCCGTATTGAACATCGGCATTTCACCCCGCATCAACGGCCTGGCAACAGGGTTTTATGCCGGATTCTGGGGACTTATCGCCCACGCATTTACCGCGAATACCTTCATGATAGTACGGATCGCGGAGCCGTTCTGGTGCCTTGCCGGTATCATGGTCGTGGCGCTTAATCGCCACTACAGCGAGCAGGCAGCGGCGGAAACTATTCCGGCTCCAATGAAAACAGCCATTCCTTTTAAAGGACGGATGGCATGAGCACCGGTACCCCTCATATAAAAAGAGGCCGGTATAAGGGAATGGAATCCATCGAGATCACCGGGGCTTTCGACGCAAGCGATTCAATGATTGAAGAGTACGCCCGGCAGGTCCTTGAAGAGGGAGGAAACAGCATCGTGTTCGATCTGAGGAAAACCAGTTACCTTACCTCGCCAGGCATCGCCGTTCTCATCAAGGCGATAAAATGGTGTAACGCGATAAACGGAACCGTATTCATATCCGGCGCCACACCGGACATACAGGAGTTCCTTGCCCTGGCACGGGTCGACCGGTACCTTACGTTTTTATAAGCTGCAGGTGGTGATCAACGCCGAATACAGCGCCTCGGCATACCGCTCTCCTAAAAACGGTCTCACGTGCACTACCCCTTTTTCCGACAACGATCGGGCAAGCTCGCGAGATGCAAGGACCCTGCCCATGGCCTCGGACATCGGTCCTGGTTCTCTCGTGTCAATAATCAGCGCGGCGTCGCCAATGACCTCGGGCAGCGAGGCCGCGTTTGAGCAGACCACGGGCGTGCCGCATGCCATTGCTTCGAGCGGCGGATAGCCGAACCCTTCGAAGAGCGACGGCATGACGAACAGGCGCGCCCCGGAGTAGAGCGCCGGGAGGTCGGTTTCTTCGATGGCGCCCGGAGTGATCACGCATTTGTTAAGGCCATGGTCGTTGATCTCTCGCGCCACGGGGGCGAAATGGCGGTCGTGGGCTCCGGCCAGGACAAGCGACAGGGCGGGGAACCGCCGGTGCACCGCGGCAAACGCCCTGACCAGCGTTCCGACGTTTTTATGGGGTTTAAAATTACCGGTATAGAGGATATACTCGCCATCGATGCCGGCGGCTTTTTTTACCCGTTCAACGGAATCAGGAGCGGCAGGATGGAAGAATGACGGGAGTCCGGGAGGGATGACCGAGACGATTTCCGGATCGGTCCGGTAAAACGAGAGGATCTCCTTTTTGGAGAAAGCGGAACTGGTCATGATGCGCGCGGTGCGCCACACGAACAGCCTGCCGATGGTTGTAAAAAAAAGCATTGATAGAAGGGAGCCTTTCCGATAGGGCGGAAAGGTCAGATACATCAGGTCATAGATGGTCGAGACGCAGGGGCAGCGGGCACAAAACGGGATTTTATAATAGGTGGAATAGAACAGGTCGATTTTTTCCTTGCGGATCAGTCCCGGAAGCGTCACCTGGTCCCAGAGCGGGGTAATCGTAGCGGGCGTGACGATGTTCCGTATCCGGGGGGAGTCCGGCCGCGGAACGGGGCAGGTGGAGAACAGGATGGCGGTGTTATCGTCTTCCCGCTCCCCGAAATAGTCGAGAAACACATCGAGCGCCCTGCCGATACCGGTGCGGACGCCAGCTTCAATTTCTCTTGCGTCAATTCCGATCCTCATCTATCTTATTATACTAAATACCATGGGCAATTGCACTAGCATAACATCTCATGGTATAATGACTTATCAATTCTGGTCAAACGTTATTACCGGAAACCCGACCGTGAAATCATTTATCAAAAACCATTTGGGCAGCAAAGAGTCACTCCGGCGGCGCACCATTTCCGGCAGCGGCTGGCTGGCGTTCCGTCATCTGGTGCTTGCGGTTTTTGAGACCGTCAAAACAATGGTATTCGCCCGGGTGCTCGATGCCTGGGCCTATGGGGTTATGGCGTTGGCTACCATGGCGGTGGGACTCATGGAGTCCTTTACCACCCTCGGCCTCGATCTCGTCATCATGCGCGACAGCGGCGATTACCGGAAGAACCTGAACTATTACTGGACCATCAAGGCTCTTCGGGGTGTCACGCTGTTTTGCTGCGTATGGATCGTTGCCCCGCTGTTCGCATCGTTGTATGACAAGCACGAGCTGACGTCTATCATCAGGTTCATGGGATGCATGTTTCTGTTTGACGGATTTTCCGGTTTCGGCCGCGAAGTGTACATGCGAAATATGATGTTTGCGAGGGGGGTGTGGTATGACATCGGTACGATCGCGCTGACAACCGTGGCTGGCATTGTGGTGCTGTTTCAGGTAAGAAACGTCTGGGCGCTCGCCATCTATGCGGTGCTCGTTTCGGCGGCGCGGTGTGTTGCATCATATCTCATGATGCCCTGGGCGCCGCGGCCGGGGTTCAACCGCACGGTGGCAAAAACGGTATTCACTTTCAGTGTGTCGATCGTCGGCATGACGGCGCTCAATTACCTGTTTAATAACTTTGATAAGGCGATCATCGGAAAAATGTTTGACCTCGAACAGCTCGGGTTCTATGCCCGGGCCAATTTTCTTGCGCTCCTGCCCGCAACGTATATCGCCAACGCGGTTTCCCCCGTGTTCCTGCCCTCGCTCAAGAACATCGCCAATGATCCGGTGCGCCTGAGAAACGCTTTTTTCAAGATCACGGCCGTATATATGCTTTTGTTTGCGCTGCTCGGTATCGGATTGTTCGTCTTTGCGCGGCCGTTTGTCCTGCTTTTATACGGCAATAACTGGCTCCCGGTGGTGCCGCTGTTTCAGATCATGATTATTTTCGGGATTGCCAAAAGCATGACCGCAGCCTGCTCCACCATCATTTATCTCAAGGGAAAGCCGTGGCTCATGACCATCAGTACGGGCGTGATGGTCGCGGCGTTCTGCGCACTGAGCATTCCCCTGATCAAGACGTTTGGATTGACCGGTATCGCCTGGGCGCTGGTGATCAGCGGGGTGCTGTCAAACGCGCTCTCACTGGCGTTTGCGTTACGGCTGGTGTGGTTCGCGCCTGCGGCAACGGAGGCGGGGCCCGACGTTTCAGGGTTGGACGACGATGCGATCACCCGTGACCGGGAGTGACGGACGGGCGCAGGAGAGATCCCTATGCACAAGCGGAATATAAAGGCTCTCATGGCCGGCAACGCGCCCGGCTCCTCTGCCGCTCTCAGAATCTGCCATCTCATCACCCGTCTTGACATGGGCGGATCAGCCGAGAACACGCTTCTGACCGTCATCGGGCTTCGGGAGCGCGGGTATGCGGTTGACCTGGTATGCGGAAGGAGCGATAACCCGGCGAGTCCCAGCGAAACCGAGGCATTGGCACGGGGCGTCCGCATCATTCAAATAGACGAGCTGGTCAGGCCGGTCGATCCGGTACGCGACGCAATCGCGCTTTTCCGCATGGTCCTCCTGATGAAAAAGCGCCGCTATCACCTGCTCCATACGCATACCTCAAAGGCCGGCATCGTGGGAAGGATTGCGGGGTATATCGCCGGCGTGCCGGTGGTGGTCCATACGCCGCACGGCCATATTTTCTACGGCTATTTTTCATCGCTGCTTACCCGGTTTTTCACCTGGCTGGAACGAATCATCACGCGGAACACCGATGCGCTCATCACGCTTACCAATAAGGAAAAACAGGATTATCTGGCCCGGAACATCGGTACCGCCGACCGCATCCATCCGATCCTGAGCGGAATCGACCTGCGCCCGTTCGGTGCGCGAAAAACCGGCCGGGAACGCCTGCGGGAATCCGTGGGATTGCGCGCCGATGACTTCGTGGCCGGGACCGTGGCGCGTCTCGTTCCGGTTAAAAACCACGGCCTGATCATCGACGCGGTCGCCCGTATCAGGGACCGTTGCCCCAGCCTGCGCTGCGTGTGGATCGGCGACGGCGAACGCCGTCCTGTTCTTGAAAACCGTATTCAAACGCTCGGGCTTGCGGACCGTTTTATTTTTCTCGGGTGGCGCAGCGACATTGCCCGGTGTCTTTTCCTGTTCGACCTGTTTGTGATGTGCTCGCATAACGAAGGCATGGGCCGGGCCTTCATCGAGGCGCAGGCGAGCGGCGTGCCGGTGGTCGGTTCTCGCGTCGGCGGCGTGGAAGAGGCAATCGCCGAGGGGAAAACAGGGTTCCTGGTCGATCCGCTCGATTCCGGCGGGCTTGCGCAGGTGCTGGAACGGCTCTATGCTGACCGGGAAGGACTTTCCCGCATGTCTGCCACGTGCCGTTCGTTTGTCGACCCGGCATTCGGCAAGGAGGTGATGGTGGAAAAAATCAACGCGCTGTATCACCGCCTGTTGAGCGAGAGGAACCGGTCATGATCGTGACGATTCATCAGCCCCAGTACCTGCCGTGGAGCGGCTATTTTCACAAGATCGCGCAGGCCGACCTGTTCGTGGTCCTCGACGACGTGCAGTTCAGGAAAAACGAGTGGCAGCACCGTAACCGGATCAGGACCTCGCAGGGATGGCAGTGGCTCTCCGTGCCGAACCATTACCGGTTTCCGCAGAACATCAGCGAGGTTTCCGTTAACAATGAGATCGACTGGCGGGCAAAGCACTGGCACTCCCTCAGGACCGCCTATGGCAAGGCCCCGCACTTTTCGGCATACGCCGGCGAATTCGAGCGGTTGTACGCAAGGACCTGGACCACGCTCGCGGAGCTCAACAGCGCGTCGGTCCAGCTCCTCTGCCGGCTGCTGGGGATCACGACCCCGGTTCGTTTCTCCTCGGCGCACGATTTCGCGGGCGCGTCCACCGAACGGCTCGTGAATATCTGCCGTCATTTCGAGGCCGATATGTATCTTTCGGGGAGCGG
>JAFGOU010000097.1 GCA_016926315.1 Chitinispirillaceae bacterium | reverse complement strand
TGCCTGATAATAATCGTTTGGATAGGGGGCGGGGTATTTTTCGATTTCAAGGGCGCAGACATCGAGAATCTTCCACAGCGGGATATTGACCCCCGCCATCCAGGGCATGCGTTCCGAAATCTCGTTGTATCCCCACGGGTTCATCCGGTCCGTACCTTTGATGATCACGTCGCTTGCCGGATAGTTATTGAGACCCACTACCGCGGCTTCGCCGTAGATTTTCCCCCCGTTCTCCCCGAAAATTTCCGCAAGCAACGAACTTCCGCCGCGTAGCGTACCGATCGGATCAATGGTCATGCGCCCCATGAGCTTGGTCGCCTGGAAGGTATAGGTTCCGGAATCGCCTTCATCGGTGACATATTTCGCAGCGGCCGGCGTGGTGAGGTCGCCGTTGAGCGGGATCAGATGGGCAAAATCCACGCCGCCGCCCAGGTCGATCATTTTGAATGCTTTCACGCTTGCGATGGTGGCGAGGGACAAGTCGTTCATGGGCGGCATATTCCTTTCCGTCAATACGAATTGATCGACGGAGATTCCAATATTCTCAAGATTCCGTTCGAAATGCGCTCTCGCCCCGGAAAGCCGTGCCAGCGGAAAATTAAAACTGTTTATTATGATGAAAGGATACGTCCCGGTCCGGAACAGAAATTCGCCAAGATTGCGGACTTCAGGGTTGTATTTATAGGGCATAAGTCCGAGGGAGAGTTTGAGCGACATGCTTTCGTTGGTAATAAAAGAAAAGGTCCCCTGAGCCTGATGCAGACGCCAGTCCATGAACTGCGGGAGGAGCGGGGTCGCGCCATTGCTTCCCAGCTTGGTGTTGAGCTGCGGTGGAAAGGTGTTGATGAAAAGCGCACCTTCAAACCCGATAAGCGTGGTAATATTCTCCGACGGTTGAAACGCCAGATTCAGGCGCGAGAGTGGATTGCCGAACCATACGTGCGAGACTGAATGCGGGGTCTGGTTCGGGTCCGGTCCCTTTGGACTGGTAATCGCCTTGTACATACCCTCCATGATCTCGCCCATGGAGAAATCGACCACTCCCGAAACCGTGATTTTTGATCCAAGGGATACTGAATCACTATCCTGGGCGGCTGCACTACTCCAGAAAAACGCCAGCGCCGCAACGGAAAGATTCAAAAATCGCATAAGCACTCCTCGATGTATGACAGGTACGTTTACTTCCCTTGAAGACATGCTATAAAATAAATAAAGTTGACGAACATCGTGTCGTAATAATTGGATTACAACTGACGGCAGCGGTACTCCGGAACAGGACCAAACCATAGCCGGACCATGCAGCGCCCGAAATCCTCTTAAATATCAATAATCCGTACCCGGGAAGGGCAACCGGATACGGCCGTCGCTCAATTGGTAATAAATACCGTCTTGGAAACCTGTTTTTCCCTGGAGTGTATCCGTACCGTATAGATTCCGGTTTTCATGGTAAAGCCCAGTTTTGCATAGTCCATGGTAACGATGCGGGACGATGCGGGAATATCGGCGATCCTTTTTCCGGCCAGGGTATAGAGAATAATGCGCCGGGAGGGGTCGGCGGTAGCGAATGAAAATTTTTTGGCCCCTTTTATCTGGCTGAAACCAAGGCCGTAACCTTCTTTCTGCTGCGCCGCATCGCTGATACTGGTGTACGTTGTCGCGTTCCAGTACATCATGTACCGCGCTCTGTGGAGGCGGAAGAACGGCCGCAACAGGAGGTTGGTGTCAGCCTTGTTCTGAAAGATCCCCGGCGCCTTATAGACGAACGGCTCTGCCGTCGGCTTGAAATAGGAATCCAGATTATAGGTATTCAGCGTCAGCTTTGGGGCGGTGTTGTAATCCATAAGGGTACCGCCTGGAGAGTGGCAATACCGTTCCGCAGTTCCGATCATGCCGGGCATGCTGGCGGTGCTGGAATCGGTTTTTGCCGCCAGTATAATCGGTCCCCGCTTGAGCGCATACCAATTAGCGACGTTAATAAGCTGCTCATACGCAAAGTGCATAGGCAGGGACACGGTCACTATATCCCCGTCGTTCCAGGTCCTGTTTATTTCTATATAAGAGGTCGGCTGGGATTGCGCTCCATAGCTTTGGCCTCCCACGGTTACCACCATTTCTCCCGTTTTGGCCCAGTGGGGATGGCGTATATACATCTTGAATGCCGTTGGCGCAGCGACACTGACGGTCAATGTTGTCTGCTCCTCATCCGGGAACCGGGTCTCCTGCTTGATGGTGACTCCTTTCGCCTTCCAGTTGAGTTGCGAGGCGATGAAAAGGTTGACAAAAAGAGAGTCGTTCGCCGCTGTATGCGTGTAAATATACTGGCCGTATTTCGTATGGTTCTCCATACCCGACCCAACGCAACACCACATACAGACATCGGGCGCGGAATAGTTACGCCAGTGCCGCGGATGGGTCGGCGTAAAATACACATATCCGCCGGTTTTGGGATCCTGCGTGGAAAGAATATGGTTATACAGGTTGCGTTCGTAAAAATCCATGTATTTTGCATTCGGCTTCATGCGAAACAGTCCTTCAGTGAGCTTGAGCATGTTATATGAGTTACACGTTTCCACGCCGTTTCGGTCGGTCAGGTATTCCATGCACTGCGCTTTAGACCGGAAAATTTCGTCTTCGCTGTTTGCGCCGATCACAATACTTCTGTTTGTCGAAACCGTGGACCAAAAGAAATCGGCGGCACTGTTGAATTTGGTGTCTTTACCGACTTCGCCGGTGCGCTGAAATCCCACCACTTTGGCGCACTGGGTATTTGCGTGCTTGCCGTCCAGGTTATCGTTGCTTGCCGACATGGCATTGAGAATGTCATTATGCGACATCCGTTTCGAAAACGTCAGGTATTTCGCATCATTGGTCATCTGATAGGCGTCGGCGTACATCTCGTTGATGCCGCCATGCTCGTTGCCGAGCATTTGCTGGATCTGGGCATCGGATAGACCCGAGCAAAGGTTAATTCCCCAGTCGCACAATTTCAGAAACATTGTTTTTGCAGTCTCGTTATTTCCATATAACCACGCGTCCCTGAGTCCGGCATAAGTTTTATGAATATTATACCACGGGACCCAGGTACCGGCATCCCAGACGGCACCTACATCGCCCCCTTTAACGCGATTCCATATGGATTTTCCATTCGGGATGCCGCTGACATATCCGGTAAAATTCGCCACATTTCCATTCGCATCCTGGCATTTTTTCAACTCCGTGACCATGGAATCCATGCGCTCTTTGCATTTTGCATCTCCGGTCGCCGCATACTGCATTGCAACGGCGGAAACATAGTGTCCGGCGACATGCCCGTTCAGCCCATCCCAACTTTGATAGTCTGAAAATCCCGCAGTCGACAGTCCGGCATCCTTCCGGTAGGCGAACAACAATTTGCCAAGGGTGTACTTTAGCAGATGGGCTGTATTCAAATCCATGGCCTTCTTAAACGGCCCATCGAGCAGGGTCACATCCCCCAGCGGGAACTCGTTACTGTAAAGTTTGTCCTGCGCCATGACGCCGCACCAGGCGAACACCGAGATTAACAGGGACACTGCAACGCATCGTTTAATCATACAAACCACCCTTTCATAAAATTGATGTATTATCCGTTTCCGTTTTATTGTTCAAACACCACCAGCGCATCATCCGCCTTCTGGTTCATGTAACACAACCGGATCCAGTCTGCGGTCTGCGCGCCGCTGGAAACCCGCACCTCGTCGACCCTGCCTTTGAAATACGACCACCCCTGAAAATAGGGAATCGAAACCGACCGGCCATATCTTCCAATCGAAAAATTATCCCCGGTGTTGCGGTCATACACCCCGGGCATGAGCTTGGCGGTATCGATAACCCGTTTTCCGTTGATGTAGAGCTGCTGGCTGGTCCCTGAGCGGACGCCCACGAGATAGAGCCATTCCTTTGCTCCCGGCGCCGGAGGCGTGGAGTCTTCAGTGTATTCCCATCCGCGCTGTTCCTGAAACTCCACGAACTCCCAGGTCGCCCGGTTCTTGCCGAGGCCTTTGAGCTGCATGTAATATTGCTCGTGTCCCTTTCCAGCGATCGCGTGCCAGAGGGTATCGATGGTGTCCGTATAGACCCAGAGCGACATCGAATACTCGCCGTCTTCCAAGAAATTCAGGCGGCTCGCGGCGGTAGCGGGCATGGTAATGTAGTTCGAAGTGCCGTTGAACCCGCGCGCCGCTCCAATGGCTCCTTCTACCGCGGAGGCCGCGGTCATG
>JAFGOU010000096.1 GCA_016926315.1 Chitinispirillaceae bacterium | reverse complement strand
CGCCTCTTTCGCACGCCTGACGCAGCGAATTCTCGCCGGGCCTCGCGACGAAACTGAATATTTAGAGGTGCCCTTAAATATAATAACAATCTGCCGGTAAATTTAAAAAATTACAGGTTTTATACGTTACTTTTTTAATAACATCTTAATAATAAATAAATTGTATAGGCATAAATGTAAAACAACCGCCGATTATTTGATGAAATTATACAATGGTTGGGAATCGGTCTCAAGGATCGCAGAGATATCTCCTGGCAAGACGCGGATACTACCTACCAGTCGCGCCAAATTCCGACACGGATGACTTGTTGAAAATGGCCTGACCCAGGATGATACACTAAAGTACCTCACGAATCTGCCGATAATAAAGGATAGGGGATGGTATATAGCATAACAGGTCGAAGGAACGATGTATGAATGTCCAGGGACTCGGACCTATCAATCACGCCGAATCTCGATCGGCGAACGCCTCAAAGTCCAGAGCGCACAAGTCGGGTGCCTCGAAACCGTTTTTTTCCCTATCCGATACCGTGGAACTTTCCAGTGCAACAACAGACCGCAGTGAATTGCTGCAACAGGTGAAAAAAAAGATCAAGGCCGGATATTATTCCACCGAACCGGTCATGGAGGATATCAGCCACGGATTCGCCAAGATTTTAAACCAGCTCTAAACATCCGCTTCTCAAGCCGCCGTTTGCCGATCTGCCTGAAACTATATTTCGTTACCGATGCACCGACGATATCCTGATCTGTTGCCGCGTTTGACCCGGGCAGAATACCCCTGGTGGCTGCCGCTTATTACCGGCGGCGTATACTCTCTTGCCTTACCGCCTTTTAATCATGAAACGCACTGGATATTCTCTCTTTTCCCACTTCTTAATTTCGTTATTCTTTTGCCGCTCTTCGCTTTTGCCGTCCAGCCTTCATTCAAGCGATGTCTGATGCAGGTGTTCTTGTTCGGTTATGCTGCGGCGTTCGGCCAATACCATTGGCTTGTTTTTGACCGGGTGGAGGGCTTGTGGGCACTGGTCATTCTCGGACTTTTCCTCGCTTCTGCGGTGGTCGCCTGTTTTTATTTGGTTGCAGGAGTGCTGTTCCGGCTTGTGGAAAAGCGGGTCGGCCACGCTGCGCCGTTTGTTTTTCCCGCACTCTGGGTTCTAATCGACTATTCGCGATCCCTTGGAGAACTGTCGTTCCCGTGGGCGTTTCTCGGGTATTCGTTTACCCCGGTACTGCCGTTCTCCCAGCTTGCCTCGATCACCGGCGTGTGGGGACTTACCTTTATCGCGCTGCTTGGCAATATGGTCGTCTGGGTGACACTCAAACGCGGTCATCGAGGTTTACCGCTTCGCTCATGTGCAAGGCTTCCGGTTCTTTTCGGATTCCTGCTTCTTCTAGTCAGCGCAGCCGGAGGGTATCGCATGGCCGGGTATTCCGGTTTAAAAACGCCTCAAAAAAAAATAGTGCTGCTCCAGTCGAACATCGACCAGTTCCGCTGGAGTAACGCAATGCTCGATACCGCCTTCGCGGTCAGCGAATCTCTCGTCCTGGTGTCATCCGCCGACAGGCCGGATCTGATGATTCTGCCTGAAAGCGCGCTCCTCTGTTTTCTCGATCGCCGGAGGGAGTACCGGGAGCGTGTTCTTTCGTGGGTCGGGAAAACGCGCGTGCCGCTGGTATTCGGATCGCTTGACTGGAAGGATGCGCCGCAGGGGGCATCATCCGAATATTTCGTTTACAATACGGCGTTTTTTGCCGACACCGGCCGCAGTGATCTGTTCCGATACTATAAATCACGACTGGTGCCATTCAGCGAAGCCATCCCTTTCCAGGGGGTTTTCCCGATATTATCCCGTGTAAATCTCGGTGAGGCGGATTTCAGCAAGGGGACCGATCCGACGATCTTTTTGACCGGCAGCGGCATTTCCATGGCGCCGCTGATCTGCTATGAAAGCATCTATCCCGGGTATGTGCGGTCGCGCGTCCTGCGCGGAGCCAACCTCATGGTCAATATCACCAATGACGGTTGGTTCGGCAGGTCAAGCGGACCGCGTCACCACGCGATGATGGCGCGTATGCGGTCCATCGAGAACGGCGTATCCCTGGCCCGCTGCGCCAATTCGGGAATCAGCATGTTCGTCGATCCTCTGGGAAGGGTACTCGGCGAAACCGGGCTTTATGAAAGGACGGTTTTTGCCGCCGACCTGCCGATATATACGATTCCCACCCTTTATCAACGGTTCGGAGACTGGTTTGTCGGGGCATGTTTCCTGGTGGTTCTTGCCGGCGCGGCGTTTGCGCTGGCCCCCCGGAGATCCTGACCGGAAATAAAGATTGCGAATCCTTTGAAAAAACGGGGAAAGTGTGTTATTTTACTACTATAATTACACCGGTCTTCCGCCAGCCACCGGGATGGGACATCATGGGACAGGGAGTGAAAACGGTTTTTCCGGGTAGTGCCGCAGGAGTGATCTGTTGCCTGCTCTGGGCATGCACCGTTGCAGCACAAATCAATTATCACGACCAGGCATTTCCCCCACAGAGTTCCCTTACGAGTGTTCCGATAGAGCCCGACGGCTTCCGCATAGAGCATGTTGCGGGCGTCGTTAACAGCGAATCCGAAGTGCGGGTCGATCCGGCTGTTGAAATAGTGTCCCCTGTCCGGTTTTCCTCTTTGCGGGCTGATACGGTTGATGGGGTTATCTTTACCATCTGGGCGAATAAGCCGCGTTTTTCACCCGGGGATACGTTATCCGTTCGTTATTGCATACGGAACCGTACCATGGGTACCGTACTTT
The DNA here is from genome assembly GCA_016926315.1 of Chitinispirillaceae bacterium. The sequence goes on along the minus strand of JAFGOU010000096.1, from coordinate 2,146 downwards.
ATGATTTCAATTCAGGCTGCCAGTTCGACGTTCAGGTAACCGGGAGCAGAGGGTCCCGTGTGTACTCATTCCTTGAAAAGCAAACCTGTTCATCGCAACCGTCGCGAATCACGCTTCGTCCGTCCACCGAGACGGTCATGGAGTTTCCCATTATCCCCCTTACCATAAGGTTTGCCGATACGCTGAAAGTCAGTGCGCAGATGGCAGGGTATCCCTTGAGCACGGTGCAGCTCCTGCTGCCCTATACCGCTGCATCGGGTATTTCGGAACCGGTCTATCTCGAGGGCGGGAAAGCCGGAAAACCGGTGGTTACCTTCAATAAAGACACGAAAATGCTGGTAATCCGTATCGACAGAGCGCAGCGGCTTACGGTCTCCGCGTTTGTTCTTACCGGGAAAAAGGTCAACAAACTCTCAACCGAAAAATTTTTTGCTCCCGGTACGCATCTCATCAGCTTTAACAACCGGAAATTGTCAAATGGCGTGGTGATCTTCAAGGTCGAGGGGAACGGGTTTTCCGAATCAAAAATAATAAATCTTGCACGATAGTGTGTTCCGCTGGTCGTCCTGTAATGCCCCAGCACGATGCCTGCGTTATTCACCGGCGCAAAAATGTTTCCCTCATTGAACAGGATTCAGTTGTTAACGATCATCCCGGTTGAAAACGCCAACATGAACGCCAGCCAGAGGTAGAGGAGAAGATTGTTGAGGAATGCCTCGGTCAGGGACTGTTTTTTATCAGGAAGGGGCGCGGTCGCTCCCGCCGGGGCTGAGGCGAGCCTGTTTTTCGCCTGAACAAAGAAATGGCGATACATCGAACGCAGGGTCCAGGCGCAGAGAACGATACCGGTCAGTTTAGCCAGAATTGCCGAAAGGTCCATTTTTCACTCCTTCCCGTTGCTACTGAGAGCCGGGGGGTGGCGTATTGATGTCGATTTTAACCACGCTCATGCGGCGTGAAGCAATTTCAACGCCGTTCCACATGAGAACGAATTCATAATTACCCGGTTCAGGAAGCGGTAACCCATTGATGTTACCGCCAATCTCTATTACGGCATGCCGGTTTTCCGATGCCTGCACCTCCCAAGGGGGGAGCTGCATTGAAAAATCGGCGTTTTCTCTTCTGAAAATAAGTTGCGCAGTGCCGTTCGAGGCCACATCGGTCATGGCGACATAGATGGCGCAATTGCCATGTTTTGAAGGAAATCCGGCGCTGTTGATGGAACTGAACGTTCCGGCCAGGATACTTTTTCCGCTATGCGCATCGCGGTAGTAATAATCGCACAGGATCATTGAAAGGACGATTGGCTTCATGGGCTATTCTCGGTAATAAAATAGTTTAAGAGAGCGGGCTGAGGGGAGATAAAATGGGTTAAACGTTCCGGCAGTCAGCAGGATAGCGTGCGAAGATTTTAAAATCCATCGGCCAACAGGTTCAGCCAGACACGCTCGGCTTTTTATCGCCTGCCGATAGAATATCATCGGTCACCTTATACCAGCGTTGAACGGTGTTTTCAAGAAAGAAATAATGGATTACATAAGGAACCAGCAGGACGAGAAACAGCCCCATCAATAGCAGCACCAGGAGGCTTGGTTTTACCAGCGCAATGGCCATGGTGATGAGCAGGAATACGCCGAATCCGATCGTGACGATGAGGTGGATGAGCCGTTCGTGCTGTATATAGCCGATCATCCGTTCATGCGTTTCCTTCATTTCGGGCATGTAACATCCTGGCCCTTTTGCATACAGATAGTTCCTTACCTTTCTCTCGTGTTCCTTCATAAATATTTTGAGATTCATCAGTATCCTCCTTGAGCACGATTCTCCCCGCGCAAATAGCAGCTTATTACCCAGACGTTATGGAGTTTCTTGAATATTTGAAAAATAACGACTGCGGCACCCCCACGGCAATTTTTCCCCTTCTCCCGGTAAAAAGTGTCTTTTCTATCTCATTCTGACTGACTTAATGTTAAACTGGACATTTACACTTTTCCCCCATGATTTGCGAACCAACAGGTATCCCTATGGTTATAAGTTTTTATCCAAGGGAGAGAGAATTACGGTCATTTCCGATCTGATCTCCCATGAGAAAATTTATTTATTAATAAAATCAACGGGTTAAGTTTTTTTCACGCCACCGAGAAAT
>JAFGOU010000095.1 GCA_016926315.1 Chitinispirillaceae bacterium | reverse complement strand
CCTCCCCCTTTAACCAGGAAAACCTGGCAATCGCGAGCGACAGTGCCGGCGGCGCGATAATCACCTGGGAAGATAAGCGCAACGGCGCGGACGGCGCGGATATTTATGCCCAGAGGATCAAAAGTGATGGCTCGGTACAGTGGGGTGTGGACGGTGCGGCACTATGCGTTCAAACGGCTGACCAGCGCAACCCCCGGGTGATCTGGAATATCATGGGTTGGGCCATGATCACCTGGCAGGACAAGCGTACCGATGATTATGACATTTACGTACAACGACTCGACACCTCCGGCACCGCGCTTTTTACTGCAAACGGCGTGGCGGTTACCTCCGCTTCAGGTGATCAAACAAACCCGCAGATGGTCGACGATGGAGCGGGCGGGGCCATCATACTATGGCAGGATTTAAGAAGCACTATCGATTATAACATCTTTGCCCAGCGGATCGGCGCCACTGGCGCGGCACTATGGGCAAAGGATGGACTCGTCATGAACAACAACAGGTCCGGCGATCAACGGAACCCCGTCATGGTCACCGATGGAAATGGTGGCGCTATTATCGTCTGGGAAGACAAGCATGGCACCGACTATGATATTTACGGACAACGGGTCAATTCATCCGGCGGTGTTGAATGGATTTCGACCGGCGTTTCAATCTGTACCGCGCCCGGAGATCAGGTGGACCCCAGAATCGTCCGTTTATACCGGGGTGGTGCCGATATTGCATGGGTGGACCATCGGGCTGCGACAAGCGATATTTACCTGCAACGCATCACCGCCGGTGGTGTGATAAAAGGGGGTGTCGGTGGAATGGCTGTCGCTTCCGCAAACGGCAGCCAGACCGATCCGGTCATTATTTCAGACCGTAACGATGGCTCCATTGTGACCTGGAAGGATTTCCGCAACAACAACAACGACATTTACACACAGATATTTCCTGAAGAATCGATACGTGTCAGATGGAACCGTTTGACCCCCTCCGCACTATCAAGGAAAGGGTCTTTTCGTATCGACCGCTCAGGAACCGTTCATTACAAGGTTGAAACTGCCGGCCAGGTCTCGCTAGTCATTCTGGATCTTTCCGGTCGACCTATAGTAACGTTCAGGAACGAACATCAGAATCCGGGCTCCTATTCCGTTTCGATTCCCGGCAATCACGGCCGCGGCGCCATCCCGTGCGGGGTTTATTTCTGCACCCTTACCACCAACATGAATGAATCGGTACAAAGAATTTCCATCATGCGGTAACGGGGTTAGGGTAATCAAGGGGTTTGCACGGTCTTCGCTTCCGGGATGGTAACCGTTACTGCCGGCTCTTCGGGCGCACTGCGGCATATTAACGGTCAATTGTCTGTACACAATTGTGGAAAGGGTACGGTCATTTCGATCCCTTCGACACTTCGGCAAACTCAGGGCGGGAGAGAAATCTCTATACCGTAATGAGATTTCTCTCCTGTCCTGAGCCTGTCGAAGGGTCACTGCGTTCGTCGAAATGACAGGTATGGTGTATCTCGTGCATACGATTATGAGACCGTTAATAACGCGTAGGTTGCGCCTTTTTATTCTCTTAACCCGGCATGCCAGCGAGTCACGCGATCGACATAGGTAAAAACGATCCGTAATCTTTCCAGCCCTTTGGCATCGTCCTCCCGCCTGATGATCGCCGGCAATTCGGGATTGTTGAAAATGTTGCTGACCGGTCCGGATCCTTCCAGAAGCGTCAGCAGCTCGTCCCGCATCGCCTGCACCGCTGATTTATTTCCCTCGTTGGCCCCACGCACCATGCCACGGCATTTCTTTGCGAACCATGCAAGGCGCCTGAACAGGTTTTTTACCACAACGTGCCTGACCATCCTCTCCGCAAAAGCAAGTCCCCAGAGAATGAACCGGTTATTGAGCGGTAACCCATAATTGAAATACTTCGCCATGCAGGTGTTCGGGTCGATGGCGAAGAGGAAATCCCTGAATAACCAGGATGTTTTTTTTCTTTCGTCAATGCTCATGACGTAGGTAAAAAATGGGAAGGTAAAAAAGGGCGATATCGTCCAGAAATAGAACCGGTTCCGGTCTTCCGCCTCTCCGGCAAATCGCCGGTCGTATTCATGCCTGAATCTCGCGTATTTTCTCCTGATATTTTTTTCAGGAAACGTATTCAGGTGCATCAGCAGGTGATTCCGTATTTCATAAGCAGGCATTTGCAGAATCTCAGAGACTTTTTTGGTGGAATATTTGTACGAGTCATTTGCGCTCAGAAGATACCGCACGAGAGACGCCAGCGACTTCAAGCCGGCGGTCGGATGGCTGTGACGCGTGATCTCGCCGCCATAAATACCGGTAAAATAAACGATGTCCCCGCCAAAACGGTCCCGTAGATCCTGAAGGTTCTGATACAACTGCGCCAGATTAGGATGACAATCAAGTCCGTCTTTAAGGAATACGATGTCACCAAACGACGGTCCACTTTCGTTATGACCTTGCGGAATAGCATACACCTCCGCTCCAATGGCGACTGCCACCAGGCGCGCCGAATGCTCCTCGTCCGATTGCGCGGTGACCGCTATGGGACAAAGTCCTGCTTTCTTCATGCCTGCAAGCGTCCCGCGTGAATCGAACCCGCCGCTCAGCGACACAATGGTTTTGTTTTTGTCCACCCAGGCTGCCCGGTCGGACAATCCTTCCATAAAAATACGGCCCATCTCGGCGGCCATCTTTTTCCGTCCGCCGGAATTGATACAGACATCAATATTCAGCGAATGGTAGGATTCCCTGGTTGCTTTCCCGGTCATCTGGTCAAAGCTGACAATGGTTGCATAAGGAAAAAATCCCGCTTTTTCAATAAACGTGTTTTCTTCGAAGGGAAAACCGAACAACAGGTACTCGAGGATGGCGCTTTTGTTGAAAGCAACCGGTTGCAAAAAAGGCACTATAAATTTCAATTCCCGGGAAAAAATCAGCGATTCTTCGTCCTGAAAATAGTACAGCGGAAGCCTGCCCATTATGTCGTTGGCGAGAAGCATTCGTTTTTGTTTTTTATCATAAAACGTGATGACGAATTCACCTTCCGCCGCAAGCAAAAATCGTTTGAATTCATCATCGCCTGTTTTCCCCGGCCCGATCAACGCATCAGCGATTTGCCGTAGCGTTTTATCAAGGGCACTCTTTTCAAGATTATATATTCTACCCTCCAGGACCATAAGGAATCGCTTATCGTCAATGATTTTCAGGGGATACGCCTCGTATCCGGTAAACCCCATATTTGCAAAATCCTCGGCAAGAATCTGCCGGACGCCATAATGGGGAAAGTGCAACATCTCCTTTCTTATATTCGAACACAATCCGGCAGCTACCGGTTTACCGCCAATCTTTTTAACAATAGCGCTGATTCCCGGCATTATTGCTGACCTCTCTTATTGAAATCGAGGAATGAACGGTACCCGCTGAGGGACAAGGCGCAAAACAAACTCTTATCCAGCTATGCTGGATTATGATAAAAGCCGCAAAAAGAGTGCCATGACCCTCCGTGGTATGGATATTGCTGATTACAAGTGAAGGGGAGCGGGAATGGTCCTGTTTTGATGAATCTCCAGTTTTTTTAAAGGGGGAACCGGAAAAAATCTTTCCACCTTATAAGAAACCCCTCTCATTCGTGCGAAACCATATCAAATCAGACTATTCTGGAAATCCTTGCGGAGCCTATGTGAAAACAAACACGCTGGAAAAACCGCGGCGCGGTCTTGAAAAACCGATTGAGGCGCGAATAATAGAGCTGGAAATGGAACTTGCGGAACATAAAAGGGCAGAAGGAGCCTTGCGCGTATCGGAAATCTGCTATCGAAGGTTGTTTGAAGCGGCAAAAGACGGCGTTTTGCTCCTGGATGCGGACACGGGCCAAATAACCGATGTAAATCCTTATCTGATAGAAAAACTGGGGTACTCCAAGGAAGAATTCGTCAGCAAAAAAATCTGGGAAATCGGCGCATTCAAAGATACGGAGCTCAGCAAAGCCGGATTCAGGGAATTACAGGAAAAAGGGTATGTTCATTATGAAAGCATGCCTCTCGTTACCAAGGATGGCCGTTTTTTTGCTGTTGAGTTTGTCAGCAATATCTATCTCGTTGAAGGTACAAAAGTCGCCCAGTGTAACATCAGGGATATTACCGAAAGGAAAAAGGCCGAGAACGCTCTTCGCGAAAGCGAGGAAAAACTTACGGAACAAAATGCCCTTCTGGAACAAAAAAATTCCGCTTTACGGGAAATCATGAACCAGAATCGCGATGAAAAAGAAAGAATTACGAAACAGGTACAGGCCAATGTCGACCACCTACTGAAGCCGGTGGTAGAAAAGCTCAAAGGAAAAGGCAGCCTTCTTGCGGAACGATATACCGCGCTTCTCGAAGCGAACCTCAAGGAAATTACATCCAGCTTCGGCAACGACATTTCATCAAAAATGCTCAGCCTTACCCAGAAAGAAATTGATATATGTAACATGATAAAAAACGGGTTCTCTTCAAAGCAAATTTCCGAAGCGCTGCACATTTCCACCAGGACTATAGAGACCCACCGGAACAGTATAAGAAAAAAACTCGCCATCTCGAAAAAAGACGTCAATCTTGCGACGTATTTGAAGTTTTTGCATTAACTAATCCGGATTCGAACACTACCTGTGTTCCGCCCCCAAACCCCATAGTCGCCTGTTTCCCGATGCCCTATAGTGCACTTTCAGCCGGTTCCTCAGCCTCTTATCCCGTTTGATTCCCGGATTTTTCGAATCTTTTACCGGTACTACATAGACAAGCTATGTAATAACTACGATATCTTCCCGTAAGGCAACTCGCCGGAACCAAGGTATATTTCTACTATCCGGGAATTGCGGAAATACCTTTTAACCCTCCGCAGGCCATTTTAATAACGATAGCAACGGATTTTCGCCTTTTTTTTAAACGCTTAACAAACGAGGTCGCCATGTTTCTTCGCTCAATCGGGCTGGTACTTATCGCTTCAGCGGCGGTTTTTGCAAACACCT